>PLCH01000006.1 GCA_003135585.1 Chitinophagaceae bacterium | reverse complement strand
ACGAAATCAAACGTATTCAGCAACGGCAAGCAAGAGCAAAGGAACTAGACCAGGAAAAGATACATAGAAAAATTGTTGAGGCGGTGAAAACGGATACCGCCATTAATGCAATTCCAAAAAAAGTCTTGCAAATGGATACGGCTTTTGTCAATTTCCTGATTTGTGAATATTTAAGCTATAATAATCGCGAGGACGTTCAAAAGGTGATTAAGTCATCTGCCTTATGGAATCCGAAAGATATTCACCAATTNNTTAAAAATGCACTTCAAAGCTTATCTAAATTTCAGATTTCTTACCTGGTGCGAAAGATAATCACGGACAAATACATCACAAATTTACCTAACAATACTGGTGGCTTTATCTTTCGGTTAATGGCGGAAAGCCTGAACACCATACCAATCCCTGACTTTGAAAACGAGCAAATGGAAGTTGCGAAAAAACGGCAAAGCGGAGTAGACAAAAGCATCGCTGTTTTAAAGGAATTGAAGAAAGAATTATCAGTAAAAAACCGGACTAAAGCTAACCAAAAATCGATTGGGCAAAAATCTGACAAGAGGGGAGCATAATTTCTGAATATTCTAAGCAGGGTGGAACTCAGGAAAGGTTCCGCCTTCGGTATTAAATATTGGGTTTAATTCTCAGTTAAGGTAATTCCAGTTTCATATGNNCTTCACCACAAACCGGGAGTTGGCCGACTTTTTAGAGATCAAACTCTATTTGGTTCGCCGATCTTGTAATCAATTAGGTTTGAAAAGATTAGATCTGGAATACTTTACTACAACCCAAATTGCCTATTTGAAAAAGCACTATCAAAAGAAAGGAGATAGTGAATTAGCCAGAATATTTCTGAGAAAATGGCCTAAGCAAAAGATTTGGACTAAAAAACACATTGAAAAGAAAAGGAAATATCTAAGCCTTTACAGAACAGCTAAACAGATTCGAATTATTCATTATCGCAACGTGAAAGCTGGCTGTTTCAAGATTTGTCCTATAAAGGCATGGAACAAACGCGGCAGGGCGCCGGAAGGTGAGATTCGATATTGGAAATATCGCGCACCAACTAAGAGTTATCCAGTTATTAAACAAAAAGGGAGATTCATTTCCTGGGCACTATGGGCATGGTCCAACCAGTATGGCAATATTTCAAAAAAGATGAATGTGATTTTCAAAGATGGGGATCCATATAATCGCACCATAAAGAATCTTGCTTTAGTATCAAATACTGATCTTGCAAAGATGAATTCAGAAAAAAGCAGCCGTGGCCTTTCCGACAACTACATCGCAGGTATTTTAAGTCATAACAATCCTTCCCTTAGAAAATGCCTTAAAAGCAATATCTATTTTCTTGAAATAAAACGTAAGCAACTCACTTTAAATAGAACTATTTATGGACAACAAAATAGTATTAACAAAGCTTGAAAAAATGAGAGGAAAAACCTTTCATTATGGTAATAATATCCACTGTTTTCTTGATTTTAAAATGGATGACACAAAAGAAAAGTGCATAATTAAAACCAATATAGATTCATTTGAGCGGTCATTTGATTCTATTGAGGAATTTCTGAAATAGTGGAAGCCTGCACCTAACTTGGCAACTCTTCAAACAGGCTTAGACATTAATAACCATGTTGACATTTTTGTGGAACAAGAAAATAGCTTAACGAATAATCTAATTGCCATATTAAATGACAATATTGAAAAAGTACAGAAAAATAAATAATATATACCTCAAGCCCAAGCGATTAACAACAATATTAACTCCATCGTAAACATCGCAAAAATGCGCCTGGATTTGATGAAGCAATTAAACCGCCTTTCAGTACCAAAGCTAAATAAATCATGAACTCCATATTTGAGGCCGCTTTCTTGTACAGAAATGCCGGTCTATCAATCATACCAGTTAATAGTAGGAAGAAGAGCCTATGCTATTGGAAAAAATATCAAAGCAGAATTATGACAAATAATGAGCTTGTGCAAACTTTTATTAGCCTTAATGTATCAGGGATTGCTATTATCTGTGGAAATATCAGTGGAAACCTGGAAGTCATAGATTTGGATTGCAAGAATGATTTGACTAAATGTCTATTCCATCGATATATAGACAAATTAAATGATGCCTCCACTGATTTGGTTAATCGTTTGGTAATAGCAATAACAAAAAATGGAGGGTATCATCTTTTTTATAGATCCAAGGAAATAGAAGGGAATCAAATCCTTGCAAAACGACATTCTACATCCACCGAAAAAATAAACCATCCGAAAGAAAAAGCGAAGATACTCATAGAAACCAGAGGTACTGGAGGATATGTCATCGGGTATCCGACCCCGGGTTATCATTTTATACAACATGATTTTAAAAATATTTCTCAAATTGAAACGTCAGAAAGACAATTACTTCTTCAGATTGCGAAATCCTTCAATCAATACTACGACCCAATATCACTAACCTCATATCAGTTAAAAAATTGCGCCGACCCTAATAGCCCATTTGATGACTATGACATAAACGGAAATATCGTTGAACTACTGACAAAACATGGCTGGCAAGTCATACGTAAGATAGAGAACAAGACTTACTTCCGGCGACCCGGCAGTACTGATCACCATACATCCGGCGATTATAACCACAATTTGGGTTTATTCGGTGTATTTAGTACCAGTACCGAATTTGAACCGGGTAAAGGATATAAGCCTTATGCAGTCTATGCTATTCTGGAATGCTCTGGAAACTTTCAGCTCGCAGCCAAGCGTCTTCTCAATGAAGGGTATGGAACTCCTTACACAAAATAATATTTCATGCTTATATAATCTTTTATAAAATCCTCATTTTCAATTAAACATTCATAAAAAGATGTAAATTTATTTATTATAAAGATCTATTTTACGACGGCTGGTACCAATTTCAGCCTTTCATATTTTTTCTAATAGTTTTTCATTTATTTTTATTGCTTTAATCTAATTATTTGCAAAATAACTTTTATGAAGAACGAGAAAACAAAGTGGGTTCACAAATCTGTTGTCAAACTAATGAAGGAATCATGCAATAATGATCCCGTTACCGAAATTAAAGCCAGAGCAAGGAATTTAGTTGTAAATGCTCTTGACTTAGGGTGGGAGGGACCTCCTTACAGTCCAATAGAACTTGCCAAGCTACTCAATATTGATTTACTGCCAAATGATTCGGTAACTGATGCAAGATTAATCCCTATTGAAAAAGGTCATTTACAAATTCAATACAACCCTTTTCAAAAACCAACTCGAATAAATTTCTCAGTTGCTCATGAAATTGCTCATACTTTATTTTCTGATTGTGAAGAAACTGTTAGAAACAGAGAAGATGATCCTAACGAAAATCGCCAATTGGAACAGCTTTGCAATGCCGGGGCTGCAGAAATTCAGCTCCCTTATGCAATATTTTCAAATGACGCAAATGCAGTCGATCCAACCATTAATGGGTTGATCGAATTAGCAGGTAGGTACAAAGCCTCACTAGAATCCGTTTTCATTCGATATGCAGAGGTAATAAATAAACCTTGTGCTATTCTAATTGGCATATTTGATACTGATTCACGAATAGTAATTGACTATTTTAAATCGTCAAAATATCTAAAAATCCAAGTTCCCGACAATTTTGTTGTCCCTTCTTCCTCAAAAGCCTATGAATGTGTTTCCCCGGGATGGACCGCGAGAGAAACGAATAAATGGGAAATTTTTGCAGACGAGAACTTTGATATTTATTCGATTGGAATTTCAGCATACAAAAGAGATAACAAACCACGGGTCGGAATTTTGGTTCTCCCTACCAAATCAATTGAGCACACGGAAAACAGTCATAGGGTATTTTTAGAATTTGGTGATGCAACTAAACCTCGCGGAACTGGGGTAAAGATAATTGCTCAGGTTGTTAACACAAGCGGGGGAATGGGAATCGGCTTCGGAAAGTCTTTATCTAGGAACTATCCGATAGTTAAGACAGAATTAGAGGTTTGGGTCAAAAACAAGAACTCTTTTGTTTTGGGAAATAGTAATTTAATACAGGTGAGTAAAAGTTT
>PLCH01000051.1 GCA_003135585.1 Chitinophagaceae bacterium | reverse complement strand
CCTGAATCCTCGGGCAAAACCACCATAGCTATTCACGTGATAGCCGAAGCCCAGAAGAAAGGCGGCATGTGTGCCATTATAGATGCGGAGCATGCATTTGACAGCGGGTATGCCCTGAAGTTAGGTGTAGACGTGGACAATCTTCTGATCTCGCAGCCGGATTATGGAGAACAGGGTCTTGAGATTGCTGACCGCCTGATCTTGTCCGGTGCACTGGATGTGGTTGTCATTGACTCGGTAGCTGCCCTTGTCCCAAAAGGTGAGCTGGAGGGGGAAATGGGTGACAGCAAAATGGGTTTGCAGGCCCGCTTAATGTCGCAAGCCCTCCGGAAACTGACTGCCACGATAAGTAAAACCAATACCATTTGCATTTTTATAAATCAATTGCGGGAAAAAATAGGCGTTATGTTCGGAAATCCCGAAACGACCACCGGGGGCAATGCCCTTAAATTCTATGCTTCGGTGCGTCTGGATATCCGCCGGATGGCTCAAATCAAGGATGGCGAAGAAGCCGTTGGGAACCGGGTAAAAGTGAAAGTGGTAAAAAATAAAGTGGCTCCGCCTTTCCGAAGCGCCGAATTCGATATTATATTCGGGGAAGGGATCTCTAAAACGGGGGAAATCATAGATATGGGGGTGGAATTGGGCATTATTCAAAAAAGCGGAAGCTGGTTCAGCTATGGGACTGATAAACTGGGCCAGGGCAGGGACACTGTCAAACAGCTGATGCACGATAATCCCGAGTTAGCCACCGAGATTGAATCCAAGATCAGGGAAAAATTAAAGGAAATACAGATAGCCTAGATAAGTAATTGAATATGGGTTAGTTAAGTGCCGGTCTCGCCTTATGCGGGACCGATTTTTTTTGGCCTGAGCAGGAAAGAAGCCCGGGAAAGGGCTAAAATAAAAAAGGGGTCTGAATAGACATTCAACCCCGTTTTAAAATCCAATATCCTATGAAAAACCAAGGTAAAGGTACTAGTAATGATTCAATTATGCAATACTCTTTTCAGGTAATTTTGAATGGGTTTTCCTTGAGTCAATTCTTAAAAAGCTGTTCAGAAACCACCCGGTTGCTCTCCTTATCGGCAATTTTCAGCACATAACTGCCTTTTTCCAGGGAGGAAACATTAATTACCTGCAATCCGGGCTGGAATTCCTTGTTTATCCTGACCAAACCAGCAACATCCAATATCTGTATGCTTATATTATGTCCGGTACGGATAATGAGCAATTTATCGGCGGGATTGGGGTAAAATTTAAAATCGACATCTGCTGATAAGTTTACCTGCAGCATGTTGGAATAACCTATATTCCCCTGTTTTCCTGAATATTTGATACGGTAAAAATCAGTGCCATTCAGAGGGGAGTTATCCAGGAGTCCGTACTGGGTCGAGGTATCTGTTATCTTCAGTATGCCAACTGTTTCAAAGTGGATGCCGTCATAACTTCTTTCTACAATAAAAAAATCGCCCTCCCCGATTTTGTCTGCCTTCCAATACAGGCCAACGGTGTTCCTGTTCTTTATTTCGCATGAAAAATTAATGAGCCGGTAGCTTTCATCGGTCAGGGTACTTGACGGGGAACGCAAAGAAGTATCCCTGCCCATCTCCTGAGCTTTTGCCTGAAAACACACCAAAGTAATAAAGAAGGTAACCCAAAAAATCTTATTCATAACCACACAGTTAGCCAATCAGTGAGAAGAGAGATTTAAACAAAATCCGTGCCGACCTGCATAACGATGTGAATAGCCGCAAATTATTGCTGAGTTGTTATAGTCTTCTTAAAAATCCGGATTACCTTTTGTTGCTTAGAGTATTAAATAAAAAAAGCTTTATGCCAATCCGTAAATTAAGCAGCAGCAAACGAATAGCCTTGGTTGCACACGATAACAAGAAAGCCGAGTTGATAGAGTGGGCCATTTATAACAAGGAGGCTCTTACAAAACATCGTTTATATGGGACCGGTACGACGGGGAAATTACTGGAACAGGCTTTGGGTCAGTCAGTTACCAAATTCCTGAGTGGTCCGCTGGGAGGTGATTTGCAGATCGGGGGAAGGATTGCAGAGGGAAAGATAGATGTGCTGATTTTTTTCTGGGACCCGATGGAAGCCCAGCCCCATGATCCGGATATAAAGGCACTCCTGAGGCTGGGTGTCGCATGGAACATTCCCTTCGCCTGCGACCGTGCGACCGCAGATTTTATCCTCACTTCGCCATTGATGTTTCAGGATTATGAGGTCATCCTTCCGGACTATAGTCAATATATCAGACGACNNGAATACCAACAATCAAATAACTTTGCAGGTTTTGCAAACAATTATTTCATGCAATTTAATTTACGTTCATCCTATTCGCCTGCGGGAGACCAGCCGGATGCAATCCGGGAACTCACAGAAGGGATCCTTCAGGGTGAAAGATACCAGACCCTGTTAGGTGTTACGGGCTCGGGAAAAACATTTACGATAGCCAATACCATTCAAAATGTGCAGAAACCAACATTGGTTCTCACCCATAATAAAACCCTGGTAGCCCAGTTGTACGGCGAATTCAANNTACGATTACTATCAGCCCGAGGCCTACATGCCCGTGAGCGATGTCTATATTGAAAAAGACCTTTCCATTAATGAAGAGTTGGACAAACTGAGGTTGCAGGCCACCACCCAATTATTAAGCGGGAGAAGGGATATTATCGTGGTCGCATCGGTGAGCTGCATATATGGTATCGGCAACCCTGCGGAATTTGAAAATGGCATTATCCG
>PLCH01000057.1 GCA_003135585.1 Chitinophagaceae bacterium | reverse complement strand
CGGAGACGGTAACGGCGGGGGAGTCAACGACGCGGACTATGATGTGTGGGGCACCAAGATGGATGGACGCCTTTTGCCGCAATATGATGGAAAATATGACCCTACCAAGAATTATGTAACAACGTTTCAGGATGGTTCTACATTTACAGGTCATATCCAACCTGCTCCCTATGTTTTGAGAGGCCCTAATAACCTGCAGGGCTTTATTCAGACGGGTGTTCTTTCAACGAACAACATCAATTTTTCCGCTGTCACGGACAAAAGCACGGTTAGGTTCTCGGTAACAAATACCTATCAAAAAGGAATTGTCCCAAATACCCAATTAAATACAACCAATTTCAATCTGTTTGNNATCCCAGATCAACAGCAGACTTAAAATAGAAGGCAACCTGAATTACAACCGCCAATATTCTCCCAATGTACCCGATGTACAATATGGACCCAACAGTATCATCTATAATATCGATGTCTGGACCGGTTCCGACTGGAATATCAACCAGATGAAAAATTACTGGCAGCCGGGGGAAATTGGTGTAAAATCCATTTTCATCGAATATAAACGCTACCATAATCCATGGTTTATGAGCTATGAGTGGCTAAGAAGCCATGCAAAAAATGACCTCTATGGTTGGACTGCGATCAGTTATAAAATCAACAATAATCTGGAAGCTGTGGCAAGGACCAATGTGACAACATATAATATTTTCAGGACTGAGAAACTTCCCTTTTCGGCACATCCTTATGGGGAGGAGTTTAATGGAGGCCATGGGCAATACCGGGAAGATCACCGCGATCTCTGGGAAAACAATACCGATTTGTTCCTGAAATACAATGCCGATATACCCAGGACGGGGATTAATATTTCAGGCCTTGCAGGGGTGAATGCCCGCAACCTTAAATACAATTCCAATTTCACCACCACGTCCTATCTGACTGTTCCAGAAGTATACAATTTTGCAAACACTTTAAATCCGATCAGGTCTTGGAACTATGCGGCGAATATGCTGGTCTTAAGTGCCTACTATTCTCTGGACGTCAATTTAGGTAAATACCTTACAATATCAACAACGGGCAGGGTGGATAAGTCTTCCGCTTTGCCAAGTACCGCCAATACCTATTTCTATCCTTCGGTTTCAGTAAGTTCGGTTATTTCAGATTACGTGAATATGCCCCAAGCTATCAGTTTTTTAAAGCTAAGGGCAAGTTTTGCTAACGTGAAAGACGGCAACCTCATTAATTATATTAATACGACTCCCTCAATCGGCGGCTATCCTATTGGATATGGAGGGGATTATCTGTCACCCTATAATGGTCCGGATTTTACACCCAACAGTTATTTAACCACCTCCTATACGACCGGGATCGTTTATAATAATACTACCGGTGCCAATACACCTACCAACGGGGTAGACCCGAAACTAAAGCCGTATAACCGTACAAACTATGAAGGCGGTTTTGATATCCGGTTTCTCAAAAACCGTCTGGGATTTAGCGCCACTTATTTCAAATATATTGATGGTCCTAAAATTCTGGGCGTTCCTGTATCCGAAGCCTCAGGTTTAACCACCTTTACAACGAATGCCAATAAAATTGATCGCAGCGGAGGTGAGGTTTCCATCCAAGGGACCCCGATACAAAGTTCGAGCGGCTTAATCTGGAATGTGCTGGTCAACCTCGCCACTTTTCGCGAAGTATACAAAGACCTGTCCCCCAATTCGATCAATCATTTCGTGAAAAACGGTCAACGCACTGATATTATTTTTGATCAGTCTGAAGCCCTATCCCCGGATGGTAAACCTATTCTTGACGCCTCGGGATTTGCCCTACATTTACCCATAGCCCAGAATCTGGGTCATTCTGATCCGGATCTGACCTGGGGGATTAATAACAGTTTTTCTTTTATGAATTTTACTTTGTCTTTCCAGTTTGATGGAGCAATTGGAGGTAAGATTGAGGATTATGTCAGGAAAAAATTATACCAGGGAGGACGGGCTGAAGCAACAGCTACAGGGGTGATTGGGCAGGCCCGCGATATCGAAGCTACGCACTGGGGTGATGCGGGTTATAATGGTGCGTATGTTAATGGCAAACCGGTTTTGGGCGCAAACGGCGTCCAGGTTAGCAATAACGTTCCTATTGTTTACGATCCGGTTACGGGGCAGATCACCAATTTCAAAGATCTTCAATTTGCACCCAACGCCACAGCCACGCATTATATCCAGGACTTTGTGGATAATTTCTATGATGATGCCAATCATATTATCGTAAGCAGGACCTATGCTAAACTAAGACAGTTGATTATTGGGTACTCCCTTCCTGCCAAGATTCTAAATAAAACATTTATCAGTAAGGTGGACATTTCCCTGGTAGGACGCAATTTGCTTTATTTTTTCAAAAAGGATTTTCATGATATTGACGTTGACCAATATCCGGGAAGAAGCATTTCTAATGGGTCGCAACAGATTACTGGTTTGCAGACACCCACTACCCGCAGTTTCGGTATAAATTTAAATGTTGCATTTTGATTTGAATAATCTAACTCTGTCAACAATCAAAAATTAAATTATGAAATTCAATACGATATCAATAGTAACACTGCTTGTTGGGATGATTGTCATAGGCAGTTGCAATAAAAAATATACAACCGATTATAGAAACCTTAATCAGCCGAGTACGGTACCTCCTTCCCTCCTGCTGCGAAGCATCGAATATAATATGTGGGATCCTCCTTTTAACCAGGATGAAAGAAATGACCAGTTCACACTTTCCAATTATGTGTATTATGATGATAATTTATACTGGGACGGGACTAGCCATTCCCAGTATGCATCATTGAATTATACGGATTTGTGGAATGTGTTATCCATGGAAAAAGAAGCTTCTAAGGCCGCGAACGGGTCAACAACTACTGCTTATCATGCCATGGGGAAATTTTTCAGGGCCTGGTATTTTTACCAGATGACGATGAAGGTAGGGGATCTGCCTATGACACAGGCTTTGCAGGGAACCACCAACCTGACTCCTGTTTATGATAACCAGAAGGCTATTTTTGTCCAGATTCTCAAGTGGCTGGATTCTGCAAATATCCAAATGGCCAGCCTGATAACCAATGGCATACCTGAATTTTCAGGTGATATCTATTTTATCGAAAGACCTGTCAACGCTCTTTCTCCTTTAAACGCCATGATCGAATGGCAAAAAGTAGTGAATACCTTCAGGCTGCGCGTTCTGATTCAACTAAGTAAAAAAACTGCGGACGCGGATTTGAACGTTGCCCAACAATTTGCTGCTGTAATAGCCGACCCAGTGAAGTTCCCCATCATGACGAGCATGGATGACAACCTGCAATTTGAATACATTAATCCCTACAATACTTATCCCAACAGCCCCAATAATTTTGGAAATGATGCTGTACGCTATAATATGGGCGGGACCTATCTCAACGGAGTCGCCGGTTTGAAAGATCTGCGTGCAATGATGACGGGCGAACCCGCCAGGGGTTTGGGTTTTGCGGACACCTCCTTCAGTTCCTTTGTCGGAGCTCCGGCTGGTGAAGCTCTAAGTATTATGGCGGCTGACGTGCAGGGGGGAAAAATTTCTCTGATCAACCGGCATCGTTATTGGGAAACCTATACTGGAGAAAACACCTTTATCGTCGCCTATCCCGAAATGTGTTTCAATATTGCTGAAGCTATCAACCGGGGATGGTTAACGGGGAATAGTGAGCAATGGTATATTAATGGAATCCAGGCCAGTATTGGTTTTTACGGTATTGTGGACGGTGCAAACACAGTGACTTTCCAGCAGGGGCTTTTGGGTCAGGATGTATCCTATACCGTCCATTGGGATTGGGCCAGCTATTATGCCCAACCTGCAGTAAAATATGCCGGGGATAATGCTGCGGGCCTGAACCAAATCCTCCTTCAAAAGTATCTGGCTTTTTTCCGGAATTCGGGCCTCGAAGCTTATTACCTGTGGCGCAGAACGGGTGTACCGGCTTTTGATGCCGGTCCCGGAACGGGGAATAGCGGAATTATTCCCCTCAGATGGCAATACCCCGTTAGTGAAAGTTCAGTCAACACNNCTACAATGCTGCCGTCCAGAGCCAGTATGGCGGACAGGATAATATCAATCAAATAATGTGGCTGTTGAAATAAAACTCATTTCTCTTCATGAGTTGTAACTTTCATTGCAGTTTTATTCTTAAATGTAAAAGGCGAAACTTTTCCAGGTTTCGCCTTCTTTAAAAATTTGATTTAATCTTTCTGAATAATTATTCATGTTCTCAACATCGAAACATCATTTTATTGCCTGTATGGGTGCATTGCAGTTCTTCACGAATTTATGTGCCCAGCAAAAATCCTATTCAGTATTGCGTGTGCCTGCAACCAGTGAATATTGCAGCATTAAACCCGGCGGCTCATCTGTACTTCCAAGCGGCCGTTACGTTACGCCTGCAGGCAAAACGATTCAAATTACACGGGCGCCTTATGGACTCGGCATTACTCCCGACGGCAAAAAAGCTCTGATACTTCACAACGCTGCTATAACTATAGTAAATATCAACAATCCCGATAGCAATATCCGGATACCTGATTATGAAGGCAAGATTAAGGTGGTGCTTCGCGGTGCTTCCTTCCTCGGAGTTGCTTTTTCTGCCGATTCGAAAAAGGCATACCTAAGCGGGGGAGATAAAGGGGATGTGGTTGTATTTGATATGGATAAATTTGAGAGGATTGATTCTATTACGCTAAACGGCAATTTTGACGGCGTTGAATATGAAGACAGTTTTACTTCAGATCTAACCATTGATCAAAACAGGAATGAACTATACGTGCTGGACCGGGCCAATTACCGGATGGTGCGGATTGATCTCAATTCGAACAAAATTGTTGCATCCGTTAAGGTAGGAAGAATTCCTTTTGGCATTGCATTGAGCCCTGACAGAAATACATTGTTTGTTGCCAATGTGGGCTTATACGAATATCCGGTGGTTCCAGGAGTGACTCCCACAAACAAGGATTCTATGATGCTTGATTATCCGCCCTATGGCGTTCATACAAAGGAATCTGAGATTGGGGTGATGGTGAAAGGCAGGAAAATCCCCGGCCTTGGCTCGCCCCTGGTGCCTGAAGCCATGAGTGTGTGGACGATTGATTTGAACAATAACAAGGTCATGGACAAATTTAAGACGGGCTACCAGATTGGGCAGATGATTGAAGGGTCCGAGATAGTGGGTGGCTCCAGCCCCAATTCAATAGTAGTGGGAAACCGGTTTGCCTATGTTTCAAACGCCAGCAATGATCTCATCACGGTAATTGACTACCACCTCCATAAAATTGTTGACCGTATTCCCATACTGATTGATAAAAATATTGATCATTACCGTGGCCTTATGCCTTTCGGGCTCGCTCTCGGAAAGGATGAAGGAACTTTGTATGCTGCTTTGCTTGGTTTCAATGCCATTGCAGTTATTGATACTAAATCGAAACAAACAAGGGGATTGATTCCTACCGGTTGGGGAACTACCAAGCTGGCTTTAAGCGGGGATGAAAAAAAAATATTCGTGACTTCTGCAAGAGGGTATGGAGCAGGTCCCAACGGTGGTAAGGATTTTGTGGATCCGCCTCAGGGCACCTATATTGGTGATATCCAGCTGGGTACTTTTCAATGTATTGATATGCCTGATGCCAAAAAATTGAATTTTTATACAAGACAAACAATAGACAACACATTTAAAAAAGTAGAAGTGGCCGATGATGGAAAAAACCCATGTCCTCTTTTGCCAAATACCAGGAAAAGCCCCATTCAATATATTGTTTACATCACCAAGGAAAATCGCAGCTACGATGAAGTCTTTGGACAATTGGAAACCGGGAAGGGGGACAGCAGCTTAGCCCGGTACGGAATAAATGTCAGCATTCCCATGGCAGCTGATAAAACCAAAATAGCGGTGAGCCATGCGAATGTAATGCCCAACCACCTGAAAGCCGCCCGGCAATTTTCTTATTCAGATAATTTTTATTGTGATTCCGATGCTTCGATCCACGGTCACCATTGGATGGTAGGAACCATACCCAATGAATATGTCGAGACGAATGCGGCCAATGCAGGGGAATTTAAAATTTTTTCAAAAGCACCTGGCCGCAGAATGCCCAGGACTTCCGGAGCTATAGATCCGGAAGATTATAATGAAATCGGTGGATTATGGGAATCGATGGAAAGGAACAAAGTGGATTTCTTCAATTTTGGTGAAGCCAACGAGTATGCCGGCGTAGAGGAAGAATGGAACCAAACAAAAATCGGTTCTATGCAACCGGTAGTGTTTCCGATGCCAAAAGCGCTATGGAAAAGAACTTCTAGAAATTATGCAGGCTTCAACACCAATATTCCCGATCAATTCCGCATGGATCAGTTCGAAGGCGCTTTTACCAAAAAATGGATCAAGGGAAAAGAAAAAATGCCATCATTGATTACCATGCAGGTTCCCAATGATCATGGAGCATCCCCGAGACCGGAAGCGGGATATCCTTATGTGGCTTCTTATATGGCCGATAATGACCTCGCTTTGGGAAGAATATTGCATTTCCTTTCCCGCACTAAATATTGGAAAAAAATGCTTGTCATTATCACAGAAGATGATCCGCAGGGTGGGGTAGACCATATTGATGCACACCGGTCTGTATTAATGATGGCGGGTCCCTATGTAAAAAGGGGCTATGTTTCTCATACCCATGCCAATTTTGGGTCTATTTTAAAAACTATTTATAATATCCTAAATACAGGATACGTAAATCAATACGATGCGACGGGGTCTCTATTACAGGATTTTTTTACCGACAAACCGGATTACAGTGTTTATACTGTGGAACCGGTTGATAAAAGAGTCTTCGATCCGCAGATAGCAATGGATCCTTACAAAAAGAATTTCGACTGGCATAAAATCATAAAGGGTCCGGAAATGGATGATGAGGAAGATATCCGAAGGAATCATTACAACCAGCACCCAGTTGGAAAAAAGAAACAGGGTTCCCAATAATTGAATTATTCGAGGTATATATTCATGAATTCTTGTTTCCCGAGTACTTGATGACCAACTATACATTGGCCTAAAACACTTCCTCTTATTTATTTGCATATTTATTAAAAAAAACCGAACCTATTTTGACTGATTTTAAATAAAAAAATATTGGAATGAACAGGGAAAAAGCAAACCAGATTGCGGGCGAGATAATGAGCTTTTATGAGCAGCATGGTGGTGAAGAATATGCAGGAGAAAAGCTTACCCAGTCGGAACATATGGTCCAGGCTGCCCAGCTGGCTGAAGAACAAGGCTATGATGACGAGGTAATATTGGCTGCATTCCTGCATGATATTGGCCATGTTTGCGAAGCAGGTCACGGGGACAATGAAATGGACGGTTTTGGGATAAAGGATCACGAGGAGATCGGGGCTGAGTTTTTGAAAGCTAAAGGATTTTCAAAAAGAATTGTCCGTCTGGTCCAATCCCATGTAGAGGCAAAAAGGTATCTTACTTTGAAAAACCCTTCTTATTATGATCAATTGTCAGAAGCAAGCAAAAAGACGCTGGAATTCCAGGGTGGTCGCATGGAAGAAGAAGAGGCGGCTGCATTTGAGAAGTATCCTCTATTTGACCTGATTATTAAGATGCGAAAATGGGATGAGCAGGCCAAGATTGAACATAAACCGATCCCTGACCTGACCCGCTACAGGCAAATGATTGTAGATCATCTCGAAATCCAACCTTGAAACAATGAAAAGGTATGGGAATGGTTGTTTTGGATTTACCCTCGACATCAGTGAATAAGAAAAATCATGCAATCAACACCTATACCAGTTACAGATAATTTCAATTTCAAATCTAAATTGCAAAATTCACCCGTTTGGGTGTTTGTTTTGTATGTTTCTTTCTCAGCATTTGTTGTGTATACCTGCATGTATGGATTTCGGAAACCATATACCGCAGCTTCTTATGC
>PLCH01000223.1 GCA_003135585.1 Chitinophagaceae bacterium | reverse complement strand
GGCTTCCATGTACTTCCTTTCAAATTTGGTTGAAGCCAGTTCTTTAATCCTTTCTTCTGACAGGTTCCCAAATAGCCATTGATAAGCCTGATCTTCAGTAAATATGGTTGGCATCCGCTTTTTGGTGTTGTGGATCTCAGTCATTAGCTCGTTTGCAGGTGCTGTAACGATAGCAAAGGTGTCCATTGTTTCGCCTGTATCTTTATATAAAGGAAATGCTCTTGCATATGAAGAAGACGGAGTGGATATATTCCTTGGTCGATGCATGGTTGCTATTTTTCTCCTGCAATACGAGCGAAAAAAAATCATTTGCGATTAGGGATTTTAGTAGCACTCTTCAACCTTTCCTGGTTATGGCAGTTTCTACTGGAATCGTGGGCTATGATAGTGCTTCAACATTTATACAAAAACACGCAACGAATGAAGAGTTGACGCTACTTGGCCGTTCGGAGCACCCGATTCTAAGAACTGTTGCGTTAAGGGAGATGTTGAGTCGAACCGGCTTTGATCATTTTGGTGTAATCATGAATCACCTCAATGATACAGCAACCGTTGCCATTGATGCAGGAGAATGGGGCATTTGGTTTAGGACCGTCTGAGACGACATGATAGAACACGGTAGATGGAAAACCATTGACGATAAAAACAGGACAAAAGACGAGATTCTTATGAATTTCGATTATTTGAGATCAGCTTATACTGGTCTGCGGGATATTGCCTTGAAAGAAAAGTATTACTTACCCATCCACAAATTGGCCATTCGAGAAAGATTGTTTCAAGAAAGGGAATATGCATTATATGCTTTAGCCAGGTTTAGGAAAAAAGAGGATATCCCTATTATTAAGGAGATACTTTTATCCAATGCCTGGCGAATGGGGAGCCTTACTTTTCAGTTGATTGAAGATTTCCCAGAAACAAGCTATCAGGAGNNCACGTGCTCTTAAAGTATTATCCCAGGTCTTTTTATCGAGGGATTTGTGAAGATAAAGGAATAGCAGAAGAGTTTATTAAGACCATTGCATTGTTTAATACAGATAGGAGCGCACAAATATTAAGCGCAATTCTAAGCAGAAAACCATTTATGCCTTGTCCTACTGATATCTCCAGCCTAAAATCCCAATTGATTCGTTCCATTTGGAATAATCCATGTCCAGCCTATTCGAAGTTGAAGGAGCAAACAAGAGGAGATATGGAAGAGCTTAAAAAGTCGGTATTAGAGATATACATACCTGGTGACACTGTCAATCATTTTAAGGACACCAGCTCAGAGCCGATTAATTGGTGGTTAAACTCACCTCAGAACTGAATGACTATAGCGAAAAAGTGGAATTCTATCCAGTTTCCCTACACTTGATACAGTAGCAAAGCAGTTCTTGAAGCTGCGACCTTGTCAACATATACCCACCCATTTAATGGAATGGCCAAAGTAGGCCTGATACATTGAACTCTGAATGGACAATACAGTTCGCGTAGGAAGCCTCCCGGGTTTATCACTAGCAAGCTGAATGCTGAAAGTGGGATTAACGGTATTTCATTCATACGAAGAATTGAATATGATAGCCAGCTTTGATATTGCGCTACTTTCGATTAACTATTCATTGGGGCTAGACAATTAAGGACAAAGACGGACACAGAGTGTATCGAATCCGGTCAAGTGAAATTCATACATTTGTTATAGGATATTTAACTTTCAGGAGTGGGCCAATGTGCATCTTCTTTGGTGGGTAATGAACCCTTTGACAAGCAGTGACAAAAACTTCATGTATGCTTAGAAACTATTTCAAGATTGCATTGCGCAACATATTTCGCAACAAAGAATACACCACAATCAATATCCTTGGACTTACCTTAGGCATCTGTGCCTGCATTGTCATCTATCTTGTCAGCAGTTATGAATTTAGCTTTGATACCTTCCATCAAGATAAGGAAAGGATCTACCGGGTGGCTAGCAAAATGAAATTCTTAAATATCTCTGATGGTGATGTTCCACCACCCGCGCCGGAGGCTTTCCGGAAAGAGATGACAGGCCTAGAAGCGGTAACTGGTTTTTTTCATTATTGGAACGTTGGGATTACAATTCGAAACAGGAACAAATCTCCTTTAAAATTTGACGACAGAGTCGAGGGTACAGGCGGAATATCTGGAGTTATTATTACTGATCCTGATTGGTTTTCCATTTTTAAATATGATTGGCTAGCAGGCAACCCCGTGTCCTCGCTGCATGATCCTTTTACGGTGGTCTTGTCGGAAAGCAGGGCGTACAAGTATTTTGGTAAACTCCCATTGGAAATGATCATCGGAAGGGAAATAGTATATGATGATTCACTTCGAGTGAATGTATCCGGTATTATAAAGGACTGGATTAAGAACACAGATTTCCCCTATACGGATTTTATATCTTTCAGTACCATCAATAGTAGCTTCTTAAAAGATAAAAGACATATGAATGATTGGCGTCTTGTAAAAGGAGGGGGGCTATATTATTGGCCGATGTCTTTTGTAAAGCTCTCTAAAGATGTGCCAGCAGCGCAAGTCAATCCTCAATTAAAGGCCTTGGTAGCCAAACATATAAAGNNCCTTGTTTGCTTTAATGAGCATTGCCCTGTTTATTCTACTGCTTGCCGCGATCAATTTTATCAATCTATCCACTGCTCAATCCATTCAAAGGGCCAAGGAAATAGGCGTGCGCAAGGTTTTGGGCAGCGGAAAAACAAATTTGATCTTCCAGTTCCTGGCCGAGACCCTGGCACTAACAATGATTGCTGTCGGCTTGGCGGTCATGCTGGTAAAACCTACATTATCCATCTTTCAGGATTATATCCCAATTGGAGTGAAATTTAGTCTTTTCGATCTGCCAACTATTCTTTTTCTACTTGCCATTATGCTATTTACAACATTACTGGCTGGCTTTTATCCTGCCAGAGTTTTAGCAAACTATTTGCCGATATTGAGTTTAAAAGGTGCTGGAGAACAAAAAGGTGGTGAAAAATGGTGGTTGAGGAAAAGCCTGATAGTCTTTCAATTCATCATTTCCCTGATTTTCATTATTGTTACTATCATTATGGGCAACCAGATCCGGTTCATGCTTAACACGGATTATGGTTTTAAGAGCAATGCGATAGTAACAGTAGATACCGATGGGACGGATACAACCGGCAAAATAAAGGTCTTTGAAGAAAGGATTAGACAATTACCCGGTATTGATCAAATTGTCAGGCAGGGAACGGTACCAATCGGCTGGGGCAGGATGATGGGCAACGTAATCTACAAAGGGAAAACTGAGACTGAACAAGGGGTAATAACGGACTGGGGCAATGAGGAATTTATTCCCTTTTACCAGATGCATTTGGTGTCTGGGAGAAACCTCCGGCACAGTGACAGTTTAGTAGAATGGGTTATCAATGAAACTTTGGCGAAAGGTCTTGGCTTTAGCAAGCCCGATCAGGCTGTGGGCAAATTTCTTTACTGGAATAATAAGCCACTCCCTGTCGTCGGCGTGGTGGCCGATTTTCATGAAGGGCCCTTTCGCGATCCAATTAAACCCCTAATGATCGGAAATGAAACAAGGATTGAAAATTCCCTGGGGATTAAACTAGCTAGTAGAGGAAAGCATGTTGGCAATATAAAAGCAACCCTTGCAGCTATTGAAAAAATGTATAAGGGACTCTATCCCAAAGATCCTTTTCGTTACCTTTTTATGGACGAATCCATCGCCAGTATGTATGAAACTGAGCAAAAAACAGCCACCTTAATGAAGGCTTCAATGATTCTGACCATTTTCATTTCCTGCATGGGTTTGTTCGGCCTTTCCCTGTTCACGGCAGTTAGAAGAACAAAAGAAATTGGCATCAGAAAAGTATTAGGAGCTCGTGCGATAGATATAGTTTCAATGCTGAGCAGGGATTTTGTTGTCCTGGTCATCCTTTCGCTTTTGATCGCGTCCCCCATTGCGTGGTGGGTGATGCATAAATGGTTGCAAGATTATGCTTACAGAATAAATATTAGCTGGTGGGTATTTGCAGTAGCCGGACCAACTGCTGTATTCATTGCCCTTATAACTGTAAGTCTCCATGCAATAAGGGCAGCTATCGCAAACCCGGTGAAGAGTTTGAGGGCTGAATGAAGCAGGTATGAACAGTACAAATGAAAAGACCGGCCCATAAGAGCCAGGCTAACCCTCACTCATGGTCAACTACCTTAAGTACCATGTAAAGGTTCTGTTCTGTAGTGCTAGTCTGAGATTGTATACGAAGCTGAATGCCATTCGCGTTAGCTCGGGAAGCAATCGCCATGAAAAGGATGCTAATTTGAGTAGACATGTCGCTGTTTTTTGCGGTTATGAAATCAGCGACAAGAGGGATAGAAAAG
>PLCH01000469.1 GCA_003135585.1 Chitinophagaceae bacterium | reverse complement strand
CTATAAGCAAAAAGAAATAAACAGGCTATTAAAGGATGAAGGGATAATCCGTAACAGATTAAAAATTGAAGCCACCATAATAAATGCGAAGCAGATCAAGGCGCTTCAAAAGGAATTCGGATCATTTGAAAATTGGCTCGACCATCACCATCCGAAAACAAAGGAGGAATGGGTGAAATTATTTAAGGGTGTATTTAAATTTACCGGTGGCGAAATTGTCAATGAATTCTTGATGAGTACCGGCTATCTGCCTTCTGCACATGCAGAAACCTGTCCGGTTTATAAAAAAATATTAAAAGCTAAACCGGCGTGGATGAGGAATAAATCCAAATAACTGTGATTCAATTAAGCCGGACCACCGGAAGCCGGTAATGCTGCCCGTCGAACAAGAACAATTCGTCAATTTCATATTTCCAGTATGCGTAGAGGGGTGATTTTTTAAGATATTCTATAACAGATATTTTATTTTGGGCCGATAAAGTTATCCATGATCGCCGGCTTTCCATGGAAACAAGGTATTGATCAATAATACCATTTTCTATTAGGGAATTAATATAAACCCGGTGTGCTGGCACATGAGTCATAAATTCATCATCCATCTCAAATCGTATTGTTACCTGAAATTTTTTCAATAATATCTCAGCATCCATACAAGAAGTGGTTTATGATTCATTCTTCAGAGAGCCCAATCTACGAGTTGGTTGACCCATTCCTTTCTGGCAGCCGTGGTTATCCTGATATAGTTGTCGGTAAAGCCTTCCATCGTTCCGTTTTTTGAAGGTTGTTCAAATAAAACCCTGCGGGTTTGGCCGGCATGCTGCTTTTTGAAATTTTGCATTTTCACAATAGATAAATTGCGCAGCAACTTATTTCTTTCCTGGCGGACCTGAACAGGCACCACGGGTTTAATCTCCAGGGCCTTTGTATCATTCCTTTCAGAATAAGTAAAAACGTGCAGATAGGAAATGTCGAGATCCTGAAGAAACTCAAATGTTTCATTGAAATTCTCCTGTTTTTCTCCGGGGAATCCTACGATAACATCCACGCCAATGGCACAATGAGGCACTAAAGTTTTTATGAGCTTCACCCTGCTCCCGTAGAATTCCTTTTTGTACCTTCTTCTCATCAGACCCAGCACNNACATACAACTCGCGCTTATAACGACGGCGCATCAGTTTAAGAATTTTGTTGGAACCGCTTTGTAAGGGAATATGAAAATGCGGCATGAATTTGGCGCTGTTGGCGACAAACCCGATGATCTCATTGGTTAAAAGATTCGGTTCGATAGAAGAGATACGGAAACGGTCAATACCTTCCACTTTATCCAATTCCGTGATAAGCTGATAAAAATTCTCTTTCCTCAATATATCCCCAAAATCGCCCAGGTTTACGCCCGTGAGTACGATTTCCCTGATACCTTCTTCTGCCAATTGCCGCACATTATTTACGACATTGGCAATGGAATTACTTCTGCTCCTGCCCCTTGCCTTTGGAATGGTGCAGAAGGAGCAATTATAATCACAACCATCCTGAACTTTTAAAAAGGATCTGGTCCGGTCGTTAAGAGAAAATGAACTGTTGAATCCACTAACAGATTCAATATCACAACTGCAGATTTTTGCAGAATCGCCTTTGGTCAATTCCTTGAGGTGTTCTACAATATTGAATTTCTCACCGGCGCCCAATACCAAATCAACTCCCGGAATACCCGCAATTTCTTCAGATTTCAGCTGGGCATAACAACCGGTAATTACAATCAAGCTTGAAGGTGCTTTTCGTTGAATACGCCTTACCAGGTTGCGGCATTCCTTGTCTGCATTATCTGTAACAGAACATGTATTGATAACATAGACATCAGCGAGCTCATCAAACTCTTTTTTTTCAAAGCCTTCGTTTTCCAGTAACCGGGACAGCGTCGATGTCTCTGAATAATTGAGTTTACAGCCCAATGTATGCAATGCCACAGTTTTATTTACAGCGATATTACTCGCAAAGATAGGTGCTGGCAGCAGAAATACATGGCTGCAGCCTATATTTGAGCTTAATTTAAATATCTGAATTTGAATCATTCGCCGCTCAAGGGTTTATTAACAATATTTATCCCTGCATTAATATTTATACGATGCAGCCAACCGGTAAATCCGGATCATCGGAACGCAGTCAAGCAACCGATTGACAGACATGCAAAACATTTTATTTACACCCGTCATGCCATTTGCAGGATGGATTGCCGCCATATTACCGAAAGGGAGATAGGGGAAATACTGGAGAAAGGTGATATTAATTACAGCAAAAGTGAACCGGAGGGCCGGCCCGATCCGAAATATGCAGTGGAAGGATATACCGAGGAAAAACAGCACCTGCGGGTTATCTTCGCCCCGACCTCAAAAGGAATGGTTGTCATCACCTGTATTGACCTTGGGGTGGAATGGCAATGCGATTGCAATTAATAAGTATTTATGGATTACTTTCGTACTATTCAGCTGTATACTTATTTTGATGAAGATTTTATTGAAACCCCTTCAATGGCTTTATTGCCTGTATGCTTTTTTTCTTTTTATAATTTTAATGCTTTTAATATTCCCCTTCGTACTGATTTCATCCTTTTGGGGCAAGATAAATGGGGGAAACTTTATTTATAAACTCTGCCGCTACTGGTGTGATATCTGGATGTTCTTAATTGGTATTAAACACAGAAACATTTTTGAATCTCCTGCGGACAGACTGAAACAATATATTTTTGTCGCTAACCATATTTCATATATGGATATCCCCTTAATATTTAAAGCAATACGAAGTCAACCGATCCGGGTTTTGGGAAAGTATGAAATGAAACGAATACCCATTTTCGGATTCATTTACCAAAAAGCAGTAGTAATGGTTGACAGGAGCAGTCCCTATCAGCGTTCAAAAAGTGTTCGGCAATTGAAATCAGTTTTGCGAAAGGGGATTTCTATTTTTATTTATCCTGAAGGCACTTTTAATGAAACGCACCGACCCTTAAAAGACTTTTATGACGGCGCTTTCAGGATCGCAATTGAAACACAAACACCTGTTAAACCCNNCGATCGATTGAATTACAAAAGCATCCTTAGACTTAATCCCGGCAAATCCCGGGCAGTATTTCTGGAAGAGGTGGATGTGATGGGTCTTTTGCTGAAGGATTTACCGTTTCTTAAGAAGAAGGTATATGGTACAATGG
>PLCH01000206.1 GCA_003135585.1 Chitinophagaceae bacterium | reverse complement strand
CCGGGAATATCGAGTTTGGTCCCTATCTCCTGATATAAAACCCGGGTTATTTCTCGGTAAAAGTCCTCGTACTTCTTATTTTCCACTAACTCCCTTGCAAGGACCAGAGGTTCAGGCGGGGGAGGCGGTTCCAGAGGCGCGGTGGCTGCGGGGATTGGTTCTACAGGTATTGGTGCCGAATCTGTATTCCGCAATTGCCAGTTCCGGAATACAAGGTAAAGTATCATGAAAAATAAACTGCATATGATAAGCAGCCACCCCGAATGATCACGCATAAAAATGATTACGGGGTAATTAGTGAAGCCTTTTCGTCTAATTGAATCAGAAGATTCCGCTGGGGGAATGGGCAGATTTTTCTTCAGTCCAGCCACGCTCACCTCGAAAGAAGAAGCTGAACTTTGAATGGTTTGGTATTGATTGGCCACAGGGTTAAAATAGGACAATGAAACAGGGAGTATGGTATGAATCCCTATGGCTTTAGATGAAAAAGTATACACAAAGGTTTTCGATCCTTTTAAGGGGAAACTGGATTTATCAAGAGACTCAATAACCCGTGGAGGATAAACCTCTGTTTCGGCGGGCCAATGAATAACTGGTGAATTCAATACAGGCAGGTACCCACTACCTCTAATTCTTAAAGTAAATACGACTGTATCGTTTGCAATCAACTGTTTTCGGCTTAATTCGGCATCGATGTTGAAATTTCCTACCAACCCGCTGTAATGGAGGGGTCTGTTGGCTTCCGGCGTCGAATTGACAATAATGGATAGAGGTTTGGTCCGGATGAAATATGAACGGGTAACGGGCTGAGCTTTTTCTTCCTTCGAAAATTGATCCAGCAACTCGTTTAATGAATTTCCTTTTTGCCCTGGTAACCCAGTGGATTTAATAAAATGGATAGTATTCTGGATCTCCATAGGATCCAGCTCCATGCTGCCAGTCACCAAAGGGATGAGCTGCTTTTTTAACAATACCCGGACACAGAATGGTTTTCCGTTCACGGTCTCCGTGGATGTTGTGTCAATGTCGACCCTACCCATTTCGTAGACGCTGAATCCAGCTAGAAGTGGGCTTTTGGAAATAAGGGATTCTGAATTCAGCCGGGAATACAATTTATAAGTTACCAGGATGGGTTCATCTACGAGGCATTGGCGTTTACTCACCTGAATTCTGACAAAAATATTTTTCTTGATTTTCTCTGACAGATTTTCCCCTGGCTGCCAGATATATTCGTCATTGGTATCCCGCACCTGTTCAACCTGAATTGGTGGAGAACCGGCAGGATCGTGAACCTGTAGGGAAGACGAAACAATTTCCCGAAACACTCCCGCTAAGGAGGTTTCCACCTGATCCTGGCTTCGCAAACCGATTCCGATGCCAATCCAAGTAATTAAACCAAAAAAGGGAATGTTCGCAATAGAATTTGGTTTTACGCCGATTGTTAGTTGGTTCGCACGTTAATAAGTAAATAAAGATAGGATTTTTATCATGCCATTGAGTATTATCGTCAAATGGAATTAAATCTGCATCCTTATCCAATAATTTGAATTCTTGAAAATACTCTTCCTTTGAAATATTTGTAAAATAATCTTCTTCATCATATGATATATTTCAATATTTTTTCAATAATTCTATCCATATATGAAAATGGTTAACGACCTCATCTTCTGTAGCAATAGCAGTTGCTGAGGCATAATTTTCAACGGGCTGGTAGGCTATGGTAAAGAGTGGTCTATTATCTCCGGGATTTGGTTCAAAAAGTGAAAAATAAAAAGAAGAATTAAGCCATTTTTCGGTAAGCATTATCATCAAATCTGGTCTTTCATTACGATCAACTATATCTGAATATGGTTGCTAAAGTCCTAATTTTTTGCAGCATTGACTGAATTAACTGCGCTTTTTCTAAACTGTAATTCCTGGGATTCATTTTATGAAAATCATAGCTTGAAAATCTGATAATTCCTATTTGTCAATTAACACCACGTATCCTTTTTAACTGTTTAAGTATACCTCCATTCCACATAGTATCCTCACTGAGTCTTTTTCCTGGATAAGTATGACTTGCTTGTGCTAATGCAGACACTATAGGCTGAATCGTACTGTAGTGAACACCAAGTTGGAATAACAAATCACTCAATAAATATTTGAATTGAAGAAATGGCTTTTTAATTATGGGATGCGTATTTAAATACAAATTATTTTCTTCAGCTTTTTCCATAATATCCAAAGTTTTCCGAATTGCTTCAGTAATTTTTTCAAAATTTTCTGGTTTGTTAACATCTTGTGTTTCTGGAGTGGCACCGAAATAATAAACGAAGGACGAAAGAAAATTATCTATATCAGATAGGTAATTATNNTAATTACCCGGATTGAATCTCTTTTGGTTTTTAAAAAAAGCTGAGTGATAATTCCCAGTTGCTTTCTTATATCACCTGATATTTGAATTATGGTGCTATCCTGTTTTATCATAACAGTATCTTGATGTCTCTGAATAGAGAGCGCTGTGTCATACTTTTTAATAAGACTATCTATTCGCGATATCTGTTCAGTTTGATTGGCAGCTGTTGACGAAAGTCTGCAAGTTTGAAGGGATACAAAAAGGGCGACAACACCTAATCCCATGGTAATATAATCGCTTATTTTTAATCGGTTTGTCGGGGGGCTGCGGGTGCTTGTCACAGGTTCATTTCCGCTGGTAGATGCCGACTGGCCAGGCTGTGGGCTGAAGGGTCAAGTTGCAGCTCTTCTCCCATAAAAATTACGCTTTACCAGTTAATAATGGTCAACCAATCGGGCAACCAAGCCACCAAATAAATCTTAAAATAAATTGAATATCACCTACTTAACTTCAATTAAGAGTACCCCTTGTGGGACTTCATTTGAACACCTGCAGGAATTGTTAATTGTTATTCAATCCATTACAGGTTAATTCAAGAAATTAATTTAAGCTAAGAAAAAGAGTTTTTTAAATCGCTGGCCTTTGTTTCCAAAATACCCGAACAGACCTTATATCAATTCTTTTTTGTGCAGTGCCAAATCATAATTTTCCTGGGCGCGCACCCAGAATTGAGGCGAAGTATTAAACGCCTTGCCTAATCTAAGCGCCATTTCCGTTGTTACACCCTGTTTGCCATTGATAATCGCAGATAGGGTTTTACGGGTGGTCTTTAGTCCTTCGGCCACTTCTTGAATTGTTAATTTCTTGCCCGTTTCTTCGCGAATACCTTCGAGTGTTTCACGGATGAGTTCACCCGGATGGGCAGGTTGATGCATGGCCATAATATTTCCTTCTTTTGACGATATACATAAGGGACTACTGCCTACGGTTGAAATAGTCATATATTGCCTCTCGAACATAAATATTCTGCAGAACATTGTTTAAATTATCATCAGTAATTCTTAGAGACAGGCTGTACTTACCGTTCGATTCCTTCAGTATGATTGAGGCAATATTTGGGCTTTGCCCAACGTCTGAGTATCTAAAATATAGAATCTTGCCATCGTTAGTTTTTATTGCTGCCAAAGGCGAAATAATGGAATAATTCCAAAAGATTTTCTTTATTTCATTATAATAATTGCTGAAATATGAACGCGCCAATAACGGCAATTGATCATTAGTAATCTGGTTTTTCATTTCGGTAGAATCTGATGATCGTGCTGCTTTTTGCAATTGTCTTACAAAGCTTATTTCAGGTGAAGTAATGCTACTATCGTAAAATTCAAAGGCTAAGTAAACAGCAGTGTATTCCTGTTTTGGTAAATCGTTAGAGAAAAATACTTTGTTTTCATTTTTAATAAAGTAAAAGGCCGTCATCTTGTTTGTATTCACAGAGTCATCCGTCTTTTCGAACAGGTTGTAAGGAGAAAATGAACCTATTACATTAAAAGGTTCTGAAACATTAATATTCGTTGTCAAATAGTAGCTCTCTTTTATTTTCCGTATAACTGCAAAAAAAGGATATTGATTACTTGAGGATACAAAATTGTACCTGACGATGACCACGTCTCCTGAGTTGAATTTACTCATGTATTTAATGTCATCATATTTCTTCAGCATATTTGTCATTCTGGTAGCATCAAAATCCTTCTTATTGAAAGAGCTGTCATAAAGTTTACTGATTCCAGCGATATCTCCATTCTTCATGTCTTTAAAAAGTTCGAATACCAAATATTCAGCTTTGGAATGAGGGTCCCGGTATCCTTCTTTCTTAACATCCTTTCTAAAATAATAAAAATAAACAAAGGTATTTAGGTCGCCCGCGATGACGGCCTGCCCTGATGATTTGTATATCGGAAATGGTTTATAAAAATATTTCTCGTTACTGGGCTGTGAATAGATTCGAATTGTAGTAAGGAGTATGATGGCTGTCAAGATGAATTTTGGCATCGTTTACCTATTTGTCTATTTAAAAATTGAATTTAATTCCATCGCATATAGGGACTTCAAGACTCGGTTCAAATGAAATTGGGCCCAGTTTTACCTTGACTTTTACGTTGGCCTTTGCCTTTCCTAAAACTAATTCGCCGTGAAGGCCCGGTTTGGGCTTTGAACAATCTTCGCTGGCATAAGTGCCATCTACCGTCGCTCCAAAGGAAGCAGAGACATCTGCTGACACTTCTACCTCTTCATCCGGCTCTGCTTCATAACCCCCTTTCCCTTTACCAAAGGGGGCCCAGTGATAAATTCCAATTNNCCCGCTTTTAAAAATGCTTCCAACTTGAAGTCTAAATAATAACAGGCCTTGCAATCGGGTCTGTCATTTTGTCCCAATTCGCCGAAAAATTTCCCAACACCGAGCAAATTGACTTTTCCTGTAGCACCCACATATATTCCACACTCGATATCAAGCTTCAATTTAACCGCCCAAAGCTCTACTTCTTCCTTGATATCAGGAATACCCCATGCATTAAAAGTCAGAGTAGCTGTGCCCTCCACCCCACCTTTTAATTCAGTATAGGTAACAGGTGGTTGGTCAATTGCGCAACATTCTTCCCCCCGTTTTACAGTAATTTGAGGTGAAACTGTTGCCTTTGCTTCTTTGACTCTGGGAATTTTCNNACCAGATGCTTTACATTTTTCTTTTTTCGAGACACTATCCACAACAATTTGCCCGGCATCTGTAGTTTCAGCCTTTCCACCTCCGAATCCGATGATAACCCCGGCACTGATCCTGGCATTGTTTTGTGTTGTTTTGAAGAAAAAAGTGGGTGTATAATCTGCCTGTACCCGAATTCCCAGGGAAGGGTTGATATGGTAATCCAGCGCACCCCCAACTACAGCAGTAAATCCCTGTTTACTGAAATTATCAACCCCATAAGAACCTGAACTTTGTTTTATCATTATACTGGAAAGGCCAAACAAGGCATGAAGATTTCCCGTAAGTTTTGTATCCGCGCTCCATGGGTTGTTAAAGGGAATAAAGGTCGGCCCGGCAGTAATATTGAACGAGTTATAGTTTGTGGTGAATCCGTCCTGTGTTTCCTTATGGAAATATATGCCTGCGTCCAGGGTGGCTCCAAAACGCGGAGTAATAAATCTGGTATATTCCCCGGTAACACCAAAACTGCCATATCCCTTAACTCCCTGGCCCGAATTTGCAATCATTAAGTAGGCGGGTGCAATAAAAATTTGATTGGGCTTATAAGAGAAATTACCNNAATAGGCTGGTGTCAGGAGAGACCGGATATTTCCGCTCCCATGATTGCTACTCGATGCAAAACCGTCCCGGCCGCTTTCCGGTAAGTACCCAGGGGAGACCAAATGAAAGGCTTTTGAATCTGAGTAACGGGCAAGTGTATCCCAGCGGTTAAAACTGTTCTTCGAATTAGTTATCTTTTCCCTCGAAGTCTCATATTGTGCACTATTGGGATTTTTCAGTAATTCCCAGCTTGATTTGACTCCTTCCTGCGAGTATATATCCCCTGCGAATAGTAACAACTGTACCACTATCATAATTCTTTTCCAACCCAACGACTTAAGTGCCGTGCTAGATTCAGCAATCCATTTCTGTATATTAATTTGATTATTTTGGGAAACGGAAAAGGGATGGTTGTGGGGTGTCGTAGACATACGTTAGTTTTGAGTTTCCGCGTAAAAAATACCCGGCTTAAGTTAATGAATTCTAATTGACCAATCCGTACTTTTCGTAATTATTACCCTGGGTATTTCCGCACCTTCAATTTATTAACCACTTAAGTCAACCCGATAAGTTCCAGTTTGGACATCCGCTGTCGTTTCAAAAAAGATCAATCTGGATAGTGGAAATACAGGCATCGTGAAATTGCATTCAGTCGTGATAATTGCAGCACTAAAGGAATGAGTGCCAGTAAAAAATTACGATTCACCAAAAAAAGTATTTATTGATTAGTCGGATCATTGACTGATTTTACTTAATCCAGGTTCAATATTTCTATAAGGTTTTCCGCCATAACCTGTTTTTGAATTTTTCCTTGTCCTCTGGCGATGCTCTAAACAAAAGGCTTATCAACCACCCGGAATTGCTGGACTGCCGCTGGTAATAACTTACACGAAATATCCATCCGTCCACCTGCAAGAAATAATAATTTATTCTCTTTACGAAGGAAAATTCCAATTGCTTTCGCAGAAGCGCCTTCAAGAAAGCGACGGACCTGGGTTTTTGATAAAAGGAACTGTCCAGGTAATCCCTTACACCTGCTTCATCTTCAAAAGCTTCCGCCAGGTTCATAAAGTCAGTGGCCTGGCTCATAGGATTCAGGAACTTGCTGGTACGCCGGGCCGGATGCAAGTGAGCAGGTTTAGATTCCGGCACGATCAGGGGGCAGAAGGCGCTTAGAATCATCCATTTCATCCCGCCATTACGCTCCTGCTGAATTTTTAATATGATGGTTATATCCGTATTCTTTCCGAGGTATTTAAATTTACAAACCGTCGCTGCATACCATTCATTTGACGCAAAATCAAGAAAGACGGGGTGGATGCTGTCAGCAACGAACGAAGCGAAATCTTTCACATCGGCTGAATCAAAATGCTTATTTTCTTTGTTAAATAAATTATTTACGAGACTAATTCTGTCAATTGTAATTCCGGGGAACTTGGTCGCAACATATCGATAAAATAGGGTATTTTTCTCATTATTGAATCGTTCAAAAAACTCGTCTATTTGCTTTACTTCAAAAACAAAATTTCTTTCGCGATTGTTGTTCAGCGTGATTCCCTGACCCCATAATGATTTTACAATACTGAAAAATACTGTTACCAGGAACAAATAGCGATTCATCAGGTTGCCTTTGTTGTAACTACCTTTATTTGAGATAAGAATACGTCCCACGTAGGAACGCTCTTTCCTTCGACATTCCGATTGTAGGTTTTTAATATTATTTCCACATTCTTGCGAGTAACATCCCCATACACTAATTTGTTTTCTACGTAGCCTCGAAATGTCTGTTCAAACGTTATGGTTCCGTAATAATTTCCATCAACTCCCTTTCTCAGTTTGCTTACGTAATGTACGTTGGCCCATTCAATCTGGACCCTGTCATATTGAATTAACTTGATCCTTTTTAAATAGTCGCGAACTTTAAAACGGGTGATGCTCTGGTTATTAACGGNNCCAATCTACCGATCGGTCACAAAGAAGAGCCAGGTACTTTTTCAAATCCTGTGTTTTATCAAGCGCTTTTTTTTCATACTCTGCAAAACTTACATCCCCTAATTCCTGAATATGCTGGGTGTTCATAGTGCTTGTATCAATAGCTGGTGGAGGCGTCACCTTGACGGCAGTCGAATCTGCCTTCAATTTTTGGGCAGCGGCAGCCTGCTGACTGGCGGNNTGCAGCAGCTGCGGCATTGGAAAGGGAATCGGCCATGGCTTTAGCCTGATTACTGCCAGTAAGGAGAGCAGTGAGATTTGCCGATTGTGCTGCGGCCAAAGGTTCCACAACTTTCTTTTCGGATACGAACATCTTATGGCTTCCCATGCTATAAATAATAATAGCTAATTCCGATTTTTTTACCTGATTCTTGCCAGCGGCTGTTTTATAGGAAACATTTTTTTTGTCTTCCTTGTCAATCTGACAATCTATGACATCCTTTTGCAAGGTGACCAACTTATCAGAATTGGGATAGGAAGTATTGGTCAGGAAATTATTGATCAGTAATTGCGCCTGGTTGGTATCCTGTGGAAGTTTGGAAATCACCAGGAAATGCCCTTTACTGTTAAAGCAGAACAATACTTTAGAGCGGGGCAGAAAATAAGCCTTTTCATGCTTTCCAGAGCCGGTAAAGATAACTTTATCCGAACTGATTTGTGTTACCTTACCCTCCTGTTTTGACCCGCTCTGAACATAGATCAGGTCTTGAGTATGGCCGGAAAGGATGCTCAGTAGGAATATGGATAGGAATACTGCTTGGTAATTCAGTTTATTTTTCATGTGCAGTAATTTTGACATTTTATAAATTTGAGGAGTGATGAAAGATGTATGATATATGACTGATCTTGTGGATCCTGATTAAAAATATTTCTTTATCAATGATTTGTACCGCTTATCATCCCTGATTCCTGCTATCAACTTGTCTTTTTTAACCGTGGCATATTTGATAGTCCGATAACCAAATGCTCTTTCAAAATGCGGTAGGGCCTGGTCAAACTGGTTTTTCTGGACATATACAACGGCCAAGCCATACCATGCCTGCGCGTCAGAACTATCCTGTTGCAGTATTTCCTGATACTGAACTTGCGCACTGTCGCTTTTACCCAATTGTAAATAGATATAGCCTAATTCCATCCGAAAGGAATGTGGCTGATAGTTTCCGGCCGGATTGTTCCTGGATATTAAATAATCAGGAAGTGCATGATTAAAATCGGATAATTGGGCGTAACAGACACCGCGGTGATAATAGGCCTGGCCAGCAATCTGACGCGAACTGTCCAAAGCTATTGCCTTAGAAAATTGTCCCACCGCATTTTCATACTGCCCTTTTTGTTGGTAAACTTCTCCCAGTATATTGCACCATAAAGCTATAGTGNNAGCTCAGGGCTTTCTGCAAATCATCTTCAGCATCTTTTAGCTGATTTAGTCTGAAGTAGGCGTAACCCCTGTTAAAATAGGCTTTCCCGTTGTTCTTACCATAACGAACGGCGTTTTTTAATGCCTCTAGTGCTCTTGTATAATCCTTCGTATTAAAATACGATTCACCCTGGTTATTGTAAAGGTCCGTCAAAAGGGATTCATCCAGAACGATTTTGTTGGTTTTGGCAATCTGAATAGCCAGATCATACTGTTGGATGGCCTGGGCATACCTTCCGGACATAAAATAAGCATCAGCTAAAATTTTGTAGGTAACCGGAATTTTGGGGTTAATCCGGATGGCCATTTCAAAATCCGGAACCGCTTGTTCGTAATTCCGCTGATAAAATTTAGCGCACCCCCTTTTATACCAGGCATCGTAGTAATTCTCGTTTAACTGGATGGCATCAGAATAGTTGCTAATGGCAGCGGCATAATCTTTCACCAGAAAATAATATTCTCCGCGTTTGAAGCGGTATTCGGCCACAGAAGGATCAATTAAAATCGCTGAATTAAACAAATGAAAACTGGAATCCATCGCATGCTTGGTAAATTGGTCAACTCCTGCGGTATAGTATTGCAAGGCGATGGTAGATACATTTTTGAGGGACGGTTCATCCAGGCCCGATTTACGAGCATTGGCAAAGTCTTCGCCGGCCTGTGAAATCCGCCGCAACTTGACATTACACAGACCGCGCTGATAAAAGGCAGCCGAGTAGCCGGGATCAGCCTTGATGGCCGTAGAAAAGTCATCCAAAGCGTGGGAGATATTTTCACGACGGGAAAATAACAATCCCTTTTTGTAATAAGCAGATGCGATCTTTGGGTCAATAGCGATCACCTTGTTTAGATCTTCTTCAGCGCTGGAAAGATTTCCAGTCAGAATATGCAAATCGGACATTTTAAAAAATATGGCTGTATCGGTTTTGTTAATCGTTGTACTGATCTTATAATCCCCCAATGCCTTGATATAATCTCCTTTCGACGCATACAAGGCAGCCCGTAATTTCCAGGCTTGCAGGTTATTATTGTCAAGGTCGATGGCCGTAGTATAATCCTTCATCGTTTTGCTATAATCTCCCAGTTTATCATAACATTTTCCCCTTCCCAGAAAGAAATCCGAGTTTTTATTATCTTTCTTTATGGCTTTGTCATAGTCCTTCACGGCCTCCTTATATTGTCCGGCATCATACTTTTCCTCTAAAACGGTCATGGTATGCAATTTGGCCGTCAGCCTACGAATGGTTTCTTCAAGAACGGAGGCTTCCAAAGGCTTTTTAGCAAGAGCCACTGTATAATCCTCTTTGGCTTCTTCATATTTCCTTTCTTTCTCGGCGATCTGCCCTTTTAACAAATATTGTTTGTATAATTCATCATCACTGATAGCAGCCTGATCTACATTTTTTCTTATCTGGTTGAGTTTGAGTTTGGGATAAATTTCATATGGACTGAGCTCTGCGGNNGAGTAACTGATCTCCTTTTTCAATCAGTTTATTATATTGATCGCGCTCCTTCTTAAATTCTTCCACTTGCCGGGCGCGTTCCTGCATTTTCAACTCTTCTGCGAAAGCCTGTCCGCTGGAGCTTGTCGATACAGTATCTGTCGATGTACCCCGCGAATCATCCTTTGGCAAGGTCAGTGCAACATCATTTTTCGTATCATTGATGGTATCAAATGGGATAAAAAAAGCGACTCGCATGATTTGAAGGCTCCACTTGTTTTTTTCCTTGTCAACCCGAATCTCCGCCACCCGGTTGGTAGTAAAATAAAAAGTATCGATGGAAACAGGCTTGTTCCGAAATAAGGAATTATAATAA
>PLCH01000429.1:10021-10417 GCA_003135585.1 Chitinophagaceae bacterium | reverse complement strand
TCTGGCCATCCGTAATGGAGATCACATTAGTAGGTATATAGGCAGATACGTCCCCTGCCTGGGTTTCAATTACGGGTAAGGCCGTCAGGGATCCTCCGCCTTTTACCAGGTGTCTGATTGATTCAGGCAAATCATTCATGTTTTTTGCAACATTATCATCACTAATGACCTTGGCCGCTCGTTCCAGCAACCGGCTGTGCAGGTAGAATACGTCACCCGGATAGGCTTCGCGGCCTGGTGGTCGACGCAAAAGCAAGGACACCTCCCGGTAGGCAACCGCCTGTTTTGAAAGGTCGTCGTAGATTATCAAAGCCGGCCGGCCCGTATCGCGGAAAAACTCACCAATGGCGGCCCCCGCAAACGGAGCATAGAACTGAAGGGGTGCCGGATCAGAGG
>PLCH01000429.1:0-10016 GCA_003135585.1 Chitinophagaceae bacterium | reverse complement strand
TACAATAACCGTGTAATCCAACGCCCCGTTTTCGGCCAAAGTTTTCATCACTCCAGCAATGGTGGAAGCTTTTTGTCCAATAGCCACATAAATACAATAAACAGGTTTCCCTGCCTTAAAAAATTCTTTTTGATTGATGATGGTGTCAATGGCAATTGCACTCTTCCCGGTCTGACGATCACCAATGATTAATTCACGTTGTCCGCGACCGATCGGTATCATCGCATCAATTGCTTTGATACCGGTTTGCAGCGGCTCTTTTACTGGTTCCCTGAAAATAACTCCCGGGGCTTTGCGCTCCAAAGGCATTTCAAATTTCTCGCCTGTCAAAGGGCCTTTCCCATCTATGGGCTCACCAAGGGTATTTACGACACGACCCAGCATCCCTTCCCCAACGTTTATAGAAGCAACCCTACCTGTACTACGCACCTTGGCACCTTCTTTAATATCGCCGCTATCTCCCATCAACACAACACCTACGTTATCTTCCTCGAGGTTCAATGCAATTGCTCTCACCCCGTTTTCAAATTCTACGAGTTCGCCGCTGCCAACATTGCTCAGCCCATACACCCGGGCAATACCGTCCCCTACCTGTAACACGGTGCCCACTTCCTCCAGATCTGCGGATACATTGAAATTGCCTAATTGCTGGCGCAATATTGCTGAAATCTCATCTGGTTTAATTTCTGCCATAAGTATTTTGTTATTTATCAGCTAAGTTTTCTTATCTAACCTTATATATGAAATCGTTGTTCCTGAATTGTTTTCTGACATTATTCAGATCATAGGAAATGCTTGCATCCACCAGTTGATCCCCTATTTCCAAAACAAAGCCTCCGATCAGATCTTCTTTTACCGCTGTATCCAGTTCAAGGTGCTGCATGGCTGTTTCGGTTCTGATTTTATTGAGAATTGCATTTTTCAGCTCCTCACTTACAGGGACAGCTGTTGTTAATTTAACGGAAAAAATATTCCTATGATCTTTGTATTGCTGAATGAAAGCTTTGGCGATCTCCGGCAAATACGTTTCCCTGCCCTTCTTTACCAACAATTTATTGAACAAAGCCGTCAACACGGTGACCTTGCCTTTTGTGACGGCTTCCAGAATCTTTTCTTTTTTGTCGGCACTGATAACAGGGCTTTTCAGCATACTCACAAAATCCTTATTGTCGCTACAAACTTTCTGCAAAAAAAGCATGTCTTGATAAACCTCATCCAGCTGATTTTTCTCAATTGCCAGATCTATAAGGGATTTCGCATATCTTCCTGCTAATCGGGGATTGGGCATTCTTTTTTACTTTAAACTTGTGGCTAATTCAACTTCACCTCTGCGGCCAGTTCTTTGATATATTTCTCCTGCTCTGATTTATTAGTCAATTCTCTTCTTAATATTTTTTCTGACACCTCGATTACAAGGTTTCCAACCTGATTCTTTACCTCTGTAATAGCAGCCATTTTTTGCTGCTCAATTGCGGCCCGCGCATCAGTGATAATCTTACCAGCTTCCGTTCTTGCCTGTTCTTTTGCTTCATTGATAATTTTGTCCTTTATATCTCTTGCCTCCTTCAATATTACGCCTCTTTCTTCTCGTGCTTTAGCCAAAAGAATTTCGTTCTCATTTTTCAACTGAGCCATTTCTGCTCTTACCTTTTCGGCAGATGCCAATGAATCGGCAATACCCGTTTCCCTTTCCTTTAGAGATTTAAGGATGGGTTTCCAGGCGAATTTCTTAAGAATAAAGAAAAGGATGAGGAACGCTAAAATGTTCCAAACCAGTAAGCCCAATTGAGGTGTCAACAAATCCATATAATATATTTTACCAGAATCAAATTAGATTTTTTTTGGTCAAAATACTGCATCCTCGGCCCTGTGCGTCGGATGCAGTAAGATCTTAACGTGCAAACCTGCCTGTTACCTAAACACGGCAAGAAGTCCTGCTACCGCGGCCAGAAGGGCAACGCCTTCAACCAAAGCCGCAGCAAGGATCATGTTGGCACGAATATCATTGGTCGCTTCCGGTTGGCGGGCAATAGCCTCGACAGCGCCTTTACCGATCTGGCCAATACCAATGCCCGCGCCCATGGCGGCAAGGCCGGCACCAATTGCACCCANNCTGGCTGTACCGCATCCAACAAAATTGTCATCAAATTCATGATACTTGGTTTTATAATTAAAAAAGAGTTTATTAAATCATTACAGCATCATCATATCCTTTTTCATGATGATCTTCTTTGTGTCCCCCTTCCATGGACATACCAATAAATACAGCAGTAAGATTTGCAAAAATATAGGCCTGGATGAATGCAACCAGAATTTCAATCAAATAGATAAAAACAGCCAGTAAGATAAAGAATGGAGAAGTACCCCATCCCAACAGAGTATTCATCGCACCAAAGATAAAAATGAGACAAATAAAACTTAAAATAATAATATGTCCTGATATCATATTTGCAAAAAGACGTATGATCAAAGCAAATGGCTTAGTGAATATACCCATTACTTCCACCAGGACCATGATTGGCTTTATCCCCATTGGCACCGGTGGATTTATAATATGTGACCAAAAATGTCTGTTAGTACTGATCAAAATCACAATAAATGCGATTACGCCCAAAAAACCGGTAAAGGCAATATTGCCGGTAACGTTAGCCGTACCGGGAATCAATCCAATCAGGTTGTTGATTAGGATAAAGAAAAACACGGTCAACAAAAAAGGCATATAGCGTTCGTATTTTTGCCCAAGATTTGGCTTCCCCACTTCATCGCGGATAAAAGTTATAACCGGCTCGACAGCATTTTGAAATCCGGTGGGGGCAGTGAGGGTTCCTTTTCCTTTAGCATACAATTTCGCTATGCTTATCATTATCCAAATCAGTAATATTACAGAAATAAGCATTTGCACAGCATTCCTGGTGAGGGAAAAATCATAAACTTTTGATTCCCGATCGGGCATCCCGTTTGCACCGGCCACATAAATTTTTCCTGCGGTAAACAATGGTTTTCCTTTATTGTCTTTGACATCTTCCAAATGGTGCTCCTCCAGGAACTTATCCTCCAGCAACAAATAACCCTTGTATATTTTTTCACCATGTTCAAAAACCGAAGACATAAAAACAGACCATCCCCTGTGGGGCGAATATAGTATCACAGGCAAAGGAATGTTCAAATGATGACCTCCTACAACTGCAAAATGGAATTCATGGCCATCAGAAACGTGTTCCATGATAATTTTTGCCGGATCAAGTTTTTTGGCCATTTTTTGCCCGTTACCCACACCCTTGCCGGGGGTACCGGAGGGACCAGGATTTTGAGGTGCCTGTTGTGCCAGCGAGCAATTTGAAAAAAACAGGCTGCTTAGGCTGAAAGCCGCTACCAATAAAGATTTGAAGCGTCCGAGGTCCATGGCTTAACAGAATTTGCGGCAAAGATAAGGAGGGGAATATAAATATTGATAAAAATTAGGTCTGCAAGGCCTTTTTTTCAAACTGCATCTGGTGAAGTCGGTAATAAAATCCAGTTCTCTCCATCAATTCACTATGTGTACCGATTTCCTTAATCTCCCCTTTATCCAAAACGAGGATTTTGTTCGCCTTGCGGATGGTTGACAGGCGGTGTGCAATAACAATAGAAGTTCTGCCGGCGATAAGTTTATCGATTGCCTCCTGGATCAGTAGTTCTGATTCCGTATCAACTGAAGAAGTAGCTTCGTCCAATATCAGGATGGACGGGTCGTACAAGAGGGCACGGATAAAGGACAACAGTTGCCGCTGTCCGAGGGACAAAGTGCTTCCCCTTTCCATTACATTGTAATCGTACCCACCAGGCAAGCGCATTATAAATTCATGCATGCCTATCAATTTGGCAGCTTCCATCACCTTATTCAAAGGTATTGTTGGATTGCGTAAGGTGATATTGTCAAGTACAGAACCCGAGAAAAGGAAAACATCCTGCAAGACAACTCCTATATTTTTTCGCAGAATGTCTAGTTCATATTCCTCTATCCTTATATCATCAATCTTTATTTCACCTTTTTGAGTAGGATACAGTCGGTTTATCAGGCTGATAATGGAGGTCTTTCCGCTGCCGGTATGCCCGACAATTGCCAGGATTTCGCCCGGCTGCACCAGGAAGGAAATATCTTTTAGAACATATCTGTCCCCTGCATAAGCAAAAAAAACATTCCTGAATTCAATTTTTCCCCTTACTTTATCGGGTGCATACGCGCCTTCTGTCTTTATAAAATCATTGTTGTCCAGGACCCTGAATACTCTTTCACTCGCGACCATGCCCATCTGTAATACGTTGAATTTATCAGCAATCACGCGCAAAGGCCTGAAAAGCAGGTTAAGGAATAAATAGAAAGCCACAATCTCACCCGGCAGGTCTGCTGCCCCTTTCCCGGACAGATGTAATACCTGACTGGCGGCCCACCAAACCAAAAGGCCGGTTGAAATTGCCAAAACAATTTCCACAATCGGGAAAAAAACAGAATAGGCAAAGATGGCTTTGATATTGGCGTTACGGTGTTCCTGGTTAATTCTTTTGAATTTGGCGAATTCCCTGTCTTCCGCTGCAAATGCCTGCACGATCTGCATGCCCGTGATATGCTCCTGCACAAAAGCATTTAAAGCGGCTACCGCATTTCGCACCCGGATAAAAGATTTATTAACGCTTTCTTTGAAAAAATAGGTGGCCAGTATCAGAAAGGGGAAGGGCGCCAGACAAATGAATGTGAGCCGCCAGTCTATGATGAACATGGTTAGTAAGACAGAAATGATTGAAAGAAGGTCGGCAATAATTGGAATGAGTCCATCTGAGAAAATATCATTTATCGCTTCAATATCATTAATTGTCCGGGTAGTCAGCGTTCCAATAGGCGTCTTATCAAATTGGGCAAGGTTAAATCCCAATACTTTTCGGTAAACATCCACCCTCAGGTCTTTCACTACGGTTTGGCCCAGCCATGCTGTGATAAAGGAAAAATAAAAGCGGAACATCGTTTCCGCCAATAATAATACCACCTGAAAAATGGTGATATAGATAATGAGTTCGATCATTTTGTTTTTGACCGACAGGATATCACTGGTACCATTTTTTATGTAGTTATTGACTGTTACCTGTATCAGTAAAGGGCGTAAGGGAGAGATGACTGCCAGTAAAATGGATAAGGTAATGGACAAATACAATCGGCTTTTATAAGGAGAAGCATACTGAAACACCCTCCTCAACAGACTGAAGTCGAATATTTTCCTCCCTTTTACCTGCTCGGACATAAAAAGTACAAAGATAAGAAACTACTAGTCATCCTCACCCATTGCCTTACGATATGATTTAATGAAAATGGCGCCAAGATTTTTGTAAGGAGGGATGTAATCATCAAATTTTTCTTTGGCAACCGGATCCTTTTGAAATTTGGTACCCAGCTCCTTCCACATAGCAAGCCAGTCTATGTTTTTCCCTTCCAGTAAATTATTATTAATAGCCTGCAATATCGGTTCGTTCACGGTTTTTGTTCCCACCTGCTTGGAGGTTATGATATGTGCATCACTGCTAATTTTCAGGACTTCACTTAAATTATTATAACCACCACAGGAGCCTAAGATGACAATTCTCGCCGATGATTCAATTTGTTTGAGGGTGGAAGAAACATGATAACTGTGCCCTCGATGAACATAAATGGAGGGCCTTAGTTTATTATCAAACAAATAGTCATCCAGATTATGCTGCGCCTTGTCATCAGGATCATCATCGCCCAGTAAGGGTTTGTTGGCAAAGATCCAAATAGGAAGCCCTTTGGTTGAGGTAATCGTTACCCATTCTTTTGTTGGATTTTCGGTTATTTTCCATTCCGGTTTCTTTGAGAACATACCCATAAAATTTGCATAAGAATTCTGGCCGTCCTTATCTTCATCTCCATAGAAAAATACTTGCTGAATAACTCTTCCGCTGTCGTCCTTTAAGGAATCATATGCCACCGAATAGATCGGGGATATACCGAGACTGGCTGAAAGATCAATTTTGTTTGCCGTATCAGCGGACTGAAATAAGGTTTGCAATAAATTGTAAATGATAATTCCCTTTTTGTCATTCCTTTCCAGATTTTTTTTATAATTCCTTTCCACCTCGCTCAAAACATATTTTGCCAGTACAGGGTTTTTTTCAAAAATACTGCTATAGGAATCCGCGACATCCACCGCATCCTCTTCCCCTGCTTTTTCCAGGCCAATAATGAAGGCTTTCATAATGGTGTTATCGTTTCCATTTTCCATAGTTGCCAGGAAATGTTCCAGCTTGTTATAAGCTGCAGCCATTTTTATGAATTTCCGAAAATAATCACCATGTACCCTCATGATACAGCTGTCGCCTTTCGGATTTTTCATCCTTTGAAAAATCCTTTCATACACGCCCAAATAACTGGAAGTATAAATCTCGTCCTCGCTAAGTACAATCAGGTAGTATAATTCTTCTGGAGAAAGAGACTCCAGTATCTTAAACCGGACAGCTGGATTTTCGGCCGTGTGCAAGGCGTTAATCTCACGCACAAAAATATCCTTGCCTTTATTTGCCAACATCTTGGTCAGGGCATTCATTTCCAAAGCGGTATCTCTTGCAGGCGGAAGCAAACGCTCAGCATAATCCATCCGGGTTTTTACCAATAGCCGATAATAATTCAGGCCATTGTCTTTTACTTTATTGATTTCATCAATGGTTATTTTTCCCCTGATCAAATTATCTAAAAAGGGAAAATACAACTGGCCACTCTTACTATTAGCCATGCGCGCTACCGTGCTTATCAGGGAATCCTTACTGTTTCTGATATGGGTTGCAAGAGAGGAATGCGCTGCAGCGTAATCATACAATTGACGTATATTTCGGTGACCGGCAACAATAATCAGGCTGTCTTCAAATGGCAGGTCCGGATGGGCAACCAAAATGGTAAATATCTCTTCGGGATGCAATTCGCAGTATTTTCTTTCCAGCAAAATGCGGGAAGGCCTGACACCAATATTTTCACTTGGACGCAAAAAACATTCAACCAGTATCTTTCCTATGCCATAGCTGTTTTCGGCTATCACAGGCTCTATACTTTTGTTATTTTTATCCAGCAGAACTGCTTTTTCAAAAGCAATGACCAATCCGGGCGCCATGGACGGAGTAAAATCCCTTTTCCAGCAGTTATCGTTATATCCCCTAACCATGGCCTCCAGGGAGCGCAGGTATTTTATTTTACTCTGGCCGCTTAAAGTCGAATCCAGTTCAATTTCTTTTTGCAAATCATCAACCTGCCTTATCAAGGCGTCTGCAATCTCAAGATTTACAGTTTCATCTTTGGCGAGGCTGATGGTATCATCCGCCTTACCATCGAGTGCAAGTAGCCTTTTTTGCTCTTTGTCGATGTTGTCATGCCAAAGCATGCGATCCTGGGCAATTTTAAAGGAATAGGAAACCGGCTGGGAATAGGCATGAAAACTGGTAATTACCAGGAGGGTAGGAATTAAAAATAAGCGTATGTTGTTCATAAGAATTGTCTCTGCAGTCATGATTTATGCAAAAATACTGCCATTTGATGGTGTTTAAAGCTTTCAAATTAATTCTGTATTAAAAAATTGTAAACATGGTGTTTCTTCAGTTCTCTACGCTTTATTTCAAGTAGGTTTGCATAAATTTTTTGTTAAATGGAATCCAAGCGCAGGAAGATACTAATTGCTGACGATGAACCAGATATATTGGAAATCATACAATATAACCTCATAAAGGAAGGCTATGAATCAGTCACAGCAAAGGATGGAGACGATGCATTGACGATGGCTAAATCTGCCCGCCCTGACATGATTATCCTCGATATAATGATGCCAAAAAAAACCGGGGTTGAAGTCTGCGAAATATTACGTTCCCAGCCTTCTTTTAAAGAGACACTTATCATTTTTCTAACGGCCCTCAATGATGAAGGCTCGCATATAAAAGGCCTGGAAATAGGCGCTGATGATTATGTAACCAAGCCAGTAAGCCCAAAAGTCCTGATAAGCAGGGTAAATGCATTGTTCCGGCGTGTGAACAAGGATCCTGAGGAAAAAGTTCTAAAGATCGAAAACCTTACGATTGACCCTGAAAAATTTGAAGTTACAGTTGGTGAAAAAGACGTCACACTTGCCAAGAAAGAATTTGAATTACTCTATTTGCTGGCTTCCCGGCCGGGCCGGGTATTCCTCAGAAATGAAATATTACACCAGGTATGGGGTATTGATGTCATTGTCGGGGACCGCACGATCGATGTACACATACGTAAGGTCCGCCAGAAACTGGGTCTGGATTGCATAACTACCGTAAAGGGTGTCGGTTATAAGTTCGATCTTTGAGAAACCTATGTTTTCAACCAAAAATCTATCCCAAAAACAATTATCAGCGTTTACTGCATTTATTCTGGCTGCTCCCATCGCCACGGGCATCTATTTTCTGACTGATAACTGGAAAATAGGGATAGGCGCCTTTATACTTATTGTGTCAGGTAGTTATTCCCTGATACTTTTCATCCTGGATAAATTCATTTATCGTAAAATTAAGCTCATCTATAAACTTATCCATCAAACCAAGGCTACTAAAAAGGAAGAGGTTTATTTTAAATATATATTGCCGCGTAAAAGCATTGATGAAGTCCAGGAAGANNCAAAATGAGGAAATAGAAATTCTGAAAAAAAATGAGGCTTACCGGAAGGAATTTCTTCAAAATCTTGCCCACGAATTCAAAACACCCATTTTCGCTATCCAGGGTTATGTGGATACTTTATTGGATGGAGCCATGGAAGATGTCCCTGTCCGGAAAAAATTTTTGGAAAATACCTCAAAGAATGTCGAACGCCTGGTGAACCTGATGAATGACCTGGATGAAATTTCGAGGCTTGAAAGAGGAGAGCAATTGTTATACAAACAGAATTTTGTCGTCCAGGACCTTATCAAAGAATCATTTGAATCCCTGTCTATCAAAATCGGGGAAAAAGGTATGAGGGCAGGCATAAAAAAGGGTTGTGAATCTCCGATCACTGTTTTTGCTGATAAAGAAAAGATACGAATGGTGCTTATCAACCTGGCAGAAAATGCCAGTAAATACGGCAAATTCAATGGTTTTATCACAGCCAGCATTTATAAAACAGACGAAAAACATATCCTGGTTGAGATCAGCGACGATGGCATAGGCATAGAAGAGGAACATCTTTACCGCATATTCGAGCGGTTCTACAGGACGGATGCGGCAAGAAGCCGGGACAGAGGCGGCACTGGTTTGGGACTGGCCATTTGCAAACACATCATTGAAGCGCATGGTCAATCCATTCATGTCAGAAGTACGCCGGATGTTGGAACCACTGTTGGTTTCACCCTGGACTCAAGGAGAGATTAGTTCAAAACTTTCTTATTTCTCGAAAAATACCCCGTCTCTCCTGATTCCTCCAAGGTATCCATGCATCCGGTAAACTACAAAGTTACGGACCGGTAGATTCATACGTGTTTGCAGGATGACCAGGCTGTCTGCGTGATCGAAATGCCGTCTTAATTCTTCCCGGGGAGGGCCAAAATAATTGGAAGGGTAAATAAAATATGCATCGTTGCCAGCCACTAATCCAGGCCTTTCTTTATTTAGCCAGGCGTAATGGTGAATGTTTCTTAATTTACCAATCGCCATAAAATCGATCCCAAAAGGCGCCGCAACATAATAATCAAGATGGGCAGCAGGAAACCAGTAATCCGCAATAATCGGGGAATTTGGTTTCATTTTTCCTGTCTTAATATCTGACTTGTACAGGGAATCAAATTNNAATATCCAGGGTAATGTCGCCTTTGCCTAAATCTTTATTGTCCTTTTTTCCCAGTTGTACCGGCAGCCACCTTACCGCAATAACTCCGGCTACAGTTATAACAAGAAATAAAATGACGGCCGACAGCAATGACTTTGGGATTTTAGTTGACCTTTCATTCTTACCGGAGAGATGGGCTGCTGTCAGCAATAAAATACTAATATAGGC
>PLCH01000138.1 GCA_003135585.1 Chitinophagaceae bacterium | reverse complement strand
ATGGCGTCTTGAATGAAGAACACGGGTATGTTGTTGCCAACGAGGTCGAAATTGCCTTCCTCCGTATAGAATTTTATTGCAAAGCCACGTGGATCCCTTTCTGTGTCTGCAGATCCTTTTTCACCGCCTACCGTTGAGAAACGCAGGATCAGGCGTGTTTTTTTCCAATCTTGTTAAACAATTTTGCCTTTNNAGTAAGCAGCGCTTCCTTTGGCATGGACTACCCTTTCAGGAATCCGTTCCCTATTAAAATGGGCCATTTTTTCATGCAAAATAAAATCCTGGAGTAACAGTGGACCCGGGGCCCCTGCGCTCATCGTATCCTCATTATGGTAATAAGGAATACCTGAGGCGGTGGTTAGTTTTTTGTCTTCGCTCATGGTGGATAGTTTAACTGATTATTGAATTGAAAACTTAAAGGTCCTTCTTTTAATTGATTGATAAAATTGATTAATTTTATGATTTTATAGATAGAATCAATATTTATAGACCATTTAAGACTCTATGACTTTTGTTCAACTTCAATATATTATTGCAATAGACAATTACCGGCATTTTGAAACTGCGGCCGGTCACTGCTTTGTAACCCAACCTACATTAAGCATGCAGGTTCTAAAATTGGAGGAGGAATTAGGTTTAAAAATATTTGATCGAAGCAAACAGCCCGTCATTCCTACAGAAGCTGGCATAGCCATTATTGATCAGGCCAGGAAAATATTATCAGAAAAGAACAAGATCAGTGAAATTGTCCAGGAAAAAAAGGGGGTGTTGACAGGAGAATTAAAGATCGGCATCATTCCAACACTGGCACCGTATCTTTTGCCAATATTCGTCCAAACCTTTATAAAGAAATATCCGCAGATTAAGCTCGTCGTCCATGAGCTGACAACCCAGATTGTTGTCAGACGACTCAAAGAAGCCCTCATTGACGTTGGTATTCTGGCAACGCCGTTGCAGGAGCCGGGAATCAAGGAGCATGTTCTGTTTTATGAGGAATTGCTTGTCTATGTTTCAGAAAAAAATGGTGCTTACAAAAAGAACTACATGCTTGCAAAAGATATTGACCCTAACAAATTGTGGTTGCTGGAAGAGGGCCATTGTTTTCGGTCGCAGATCATCAATCTTTGTGAATTATTCAAAGCTAGCAAGGAAGGAAGCCACTTCGATTACGAAGCCGGCAGCTTTGAGACCTTACGCAGAATGGTGGATCTGAACGACGGAATTACCATTCTGCCGGAATTGGCCACCCTGGATCTTTCCAGCCTCCAATTGAAACTCATTCGCCATTTTAAAAAGCCTTTTCCCATGAGGGAGGTGAGTCTGGTGGTACACCGGGATTTTGTCAAACAGCGATTGGTTAAAGTACTCAAACAGGAAATTATTGATGCGGTTCCCGAGAAGATCAAGCAGAATAAAAATCTTCACGTTGTTCCGATCGGGATGTCTTAAGGCCGTATTTAGGAAATTTAGATCAGCAAAAATCAATTATCAATTGATCGTATTTTTAATAATATGGATGGCTTAAAAAAATTTTTACTAACCCTGTTGGGGGAAAAAAGATATTTGTCTTTTTTGGCTTCTTCCTTTCAGCGTTTATATCAAACGGGCGGGCTCGGCACCGATTATCAGGATATTTATTTCCTGAAGGAAATTATTGAAGAAGGGCAATTTTGTGTAGATATAGGCGCTCACCTTGGATATTACACGATACGGATGAGCAAACTGGTGAAAGAGAAGGGAAAGGTTTTTGCCGTCGAACCAATGTCCAAATTTTGCATCACTTTACGGAATCTTTTGAAAAAAAACAAAATCAAAAATGTCGAAGTTTACCAGGTTGCATTGGGTGGGGAAGGCAACTGGGTTGAGATGGGTATTCCGGAAGTCAGCAACATGAAAAAATTTGGATATGCCAGGGTAACGCAAATCAGTTCTCAATACAAATATGTCGGGTTGGAAAGAATTAAGAATGAATCCGGGGATCATTTGTTTGAGCTCCTTCCCAGACTTGATTTTATCAAATGTGATGTGGAAGGGCTGGAAGTTCCTGTATTTGCCTCAATGATGAAAACAATTTCCAGGCACAGGCCGATCCTACTATGCGAATTGGCCGATAAGCTGGAACGGATCAAATTATATGAAATGCTCATCCCATTCGGATACAGGCTGTTCAGGCTGGAAAATAAAAAACTATGGCAGCTCGATGCATATTCAGATCAAAAAGCCATTTCACACAATCACTATTTTATTCCTGAAAAACATGAAAAGAGATTATTGTCCCGCATAGAAACCTACAAGGATAAAACGGAATCGAGTTTGGAATGAAATATACTGAAATTGTTAAGATCGTTGTGGCTTCCTTTTTGGACTGTTACAAACTCATCATCCAATTTCATCAGAGGTTGCAGCCTTTCTGCATTGCTATAGGGGATCACCTGGTCATTTGTTCCGTGAAAAATTGTTACCGGTGCGGTAACCAATGGGAGATAGTCATAAGTTGGCAAATGATAATGTAGCATATTGCCAACCGGATACATGGGCAAATAATGTTTTACCAGGGATTGAATGCTGTAATATGGGGTTTCAAGAATCAGCCTTTTGCAATCCCTGACAGCGGCCAGTTGGGTCGCAATTCCTGTACCCAGGCTCTTACCATAAATTATAATATTGCCGGGCTGGTACCTGGTTCTTGCCAGTCTGTACAATTGAAGCGCGTAATCGTACAGGCGTCTTTCGGTAAATTTGCCGGTGCTTTTGCCATATCCGGGATAATCTATCATCCACACCTCATACCCTTTCAGCGTAAAATTTGGGGCATATTTCGCATACCAACCGATATTTTTTTTATTTCCATGAAAATATAATACCACTCCTTTTACTACTGTGGCATTGGTTGCAAATTGGATGATGTTGAGGTTTGTTTCATTATCATAAGGAATATTGATCTCCCGGTACAGGGAGTTGAAATTGTATTTTTTATTCCTTGCTAAAAACACAGGCTGAAATAAAATATAATCCTGCAAATAATACAATGCAATTCCAATCAGGCAATATATTACCAGAATTATTTTTATCCACTTAAAAATTTTCTTCCCCATTGGTTTCTCGCTATTAAAATGCAAGCTACAAGAATGTTTTATAACAAAAAAAGAAGATCCCGAAAGGCCTGAATTCCCGGATTGGCTAATCTTTGAGAATATCTCTTATGAAATTATGGTATTCAGGAAATGACGGCAGATTATTATGGCCACCTCCATAAATCCGCATGAGAGTTATTTTAGTGGGGTTGAGCTTTTGGAGCTTTTCACTTTGCTGAATAGGGATCAGCCAATCCTTGGTGCCATGCAATATATAAGTGTGGCAGCTAACCTTCGGAATCCACAGATCGGTGCGAAGATGGTAGCGTAATAAATAGCTTACGGGCAGTATGGGTATGAAACGTTCAACGACCTTATTGAAATTATAATAAGGAGCATCCAATATCAGATAACGTGGGTGGTGGTCAGAAGCAATTTTTGCGGCAAACCCGCTCCCAATACTTCTTCCATAAACAATGAGGTGGCTTTCTGCATATTGATGGGAGAGGCTGTTGTAAACAAAGTCCATGTCATTCAACATATCTTTTTCGCTTCGTTTACCCGTGCTTTTTCCAAAGCCACGGTAATCTACAAGCACCACATCATAGTTATACCGGTAGAAATCAAGGGCATATCTTGCCCATCCTTTTATGCTGCGGGTATTGCCGTGAAAATATAGGATTAAACCGGACGGTTGTTTCCTGAAAAAGTGAAGCCCGTTGATGCGAACCCCCGGTTCGATATCAAAAAATAATTCCTTAAACGGGAGGTCATATTTATATTCAAACCCGGCCGGCAATGTTTCGGGTCTGAAAATAAATTTATCCTGCAGGAAATAAAGCCCTATGGCAAGCAATGAAATACCCCCTATGATATAAAGAGAGAGATGATTCAATTTATTCGAATCTTTTCGCCTAAAAATTTGGGTTTCCGGTCAAACAAGAAATCTACAAAAACTTTTGCTCGCCCAAATTGCTGAATAGGGTACACCCATCCTCACCAATTCATCTCTCATGTCTTTTGGTTCATTATATTTCTTGCTGCCCTCATCTTCGCTTACAATAATATGTTTCCTCCCTATTTTCATATAAAATTTCAATTCTTTAGTTATTGATCTGCGGTGCGTTTCAAGTTAAAATTAGGTATTGAGGAAACAATCAGCGGGAATTTTTCAATGGTTACATTGGAGGGATCCAATCCGAAACCCCTTTCTTCAGAAAGACTCAGTTCTTTTAACCAGAAATACAATTTCATCACCACTCTTTCAAAGAAAGGCAATTCATTATCCTGGCTTAAATATTTTTCCATTACAATGATCTGGAAATCCCCTACCACATTATTTTTTTCAAGGGATTCATAGCGGCTCGTAATATTAACTTGNNGTCCACTACCTTCCGCAACATCAGGTTGATCTTCGGCTCTATTCGGAAACCAAGCCGGAATTCCACCCGAATGATTTCATTGGGAATAATATGATCGACCGAGTATTCAGCCGTATAAGGATCATCCAAGGTTTCTATGTGAACAAACCAGTAAATATCCGCCCTTTTCGGTTTTTTGTTCAAAATAGAATAGATGATTTTATGTTCTATTTCTTTTGGATTATTGGCACTGGTCATATAGACCAAATGGGTGGCGAATTTTGCCACGGATCTGTCGTTACTCAGTTCCTGGATCTGTGGGATATAGTTCTCCATCCGAACGAATTCAACGTACCGGTTCTTGATTTTCCTTGCCCGAAACCAAACATACATGATAGCAAAGAGCCCACCGCCAACAATGAGGGTGACAAAACCACCATGTGGAAATTTATCGAGGTTGGCAAAAAGAAAACTCAGTTCAATGGTAAGGTATACAATAAGATACAAATAAATAAGGCCTGATTTCGCCCTTCGCGAAATGAGAAAATTGGCAAATAGAATTGATGTGGCCAACATACACAAGGTGATGGCCAATCCATATGCCGCTTCCATATGGGCGGAACTTCTGAAATACAGGGTAATGCCGCAACAACCTAAAAAGAGCAGGAAATTAATTCCGGGTATATATTGCTGTCCTTTCTCTTCCGTAGGATAATTGATGCGCATTTTAGGCCATAAATTAAGCCGCATGCTTTCGCTTATCAGGGTAAATGATCCGCTTATCAATGCCTGGCTGGCAATAATTGCTGCAGCCGTGGCAATTATAATTCCCGGAATTAAAAACCACGGGGGCATGATACTGTAAAAAACGCTGCCCTTTACGGTATTAAAAACTCTTCCGTTATATTTGGAAAGCAACCAGGCTCCCTGACCCAGGTAATTGAGGATCAGGCAGGTTTTGACAAATATCCATGAATAACGGATGTTTTGCTTGCCACAATGACCCAGGTCCGAATACAATGCTTCTGCGCCGGTAGTACAGAGAAATACAGCCCCCAAAAGCCAAAATCCTTTCGGATAGGTGGTTAATAACTCAATCGCAAAATGAGGACTCAGGGCGCGGAAAATTTCCAAATCGTCCAGAAGATGGTTGCTTCCGAGAACAGCCAGCATACCAAACCAAATGAACATGATGGGACCAAATAGTTTTCCGATCGAATCTGTGCCAAATTGCTGTAAGAAAAACAGAATAAGCAGGATTCCAAGTACGAGGTAAACAATGGTTGATTGCTCTATATCTTTTAAGGCAGGCATTTGCTTTAACCCTTCAATTGCAGATGTGACGGAAATAGGGGGAGTGATCATGCCGTCGGCCAGAAGTGCCGCGCCTCCTATCATAGCTGGCAGTACAAGCCATCTTTTTTGCCGCCTGACCAAGGCATATAAGGAGAAGATTCCGCCCTCACCTTTGTTATCAGCTTTTAGCGTAAGCCAGACATATTTAACGGTTGTTTGCAAGGTCAGGGTCCAGATGATACAGGATAGACTGCCCAGGATTAGCTTTTCAGAAATAATTCTTCCGTTAATAATGGCGTTGAGAACATACAAAGGTGAAGTTCCAATGTCCCCGTAGATTATACCTAATGCAATAATTAAACTGGCTAGTGATACTTTATTGATCTGTTTGCTCACGGAAGAGACAGTTAAAATAGTTGTGTTGTCAAGGGCGGTTCAATATGTGCAAGCAAGGAGGCTAGTTTTTTCCTTTTGAATGGACAAAGATAGATGGAAATACAATTCAAAGAGGCAATTTTTTTTGCGACTCACTGCCGCTTTTCCTCAATCTATTTTGCATCTTTGTAACATATTTGCATTGAACTTTTAACTAATTTACAAGCCAATATAATCCTCTTGGTAACTACTTTTAAACAAAGAGAGAGTAACTATGAAGCCAATCATTTTCAGCTTGACATTTTTGATGCCGATTTTACTCTGGGCTCAACGAATTACCTACTCAGATCCTGAGCAGCCGGACAACAGGAGAACCAATTTTGACATCATTGGCAAAATAAATGGAAATATCCTGGTTTTTAAAAACAATCGTTCAGACAATGTCATTTGCGTTTACAGCTCAGAGATGAAATTAATAGAGAGGGTACACCTCAGCTTTATGCCGGAATCCTATATCAATGTTGATTTCATCAACTACCCAGATTTTTGCTATATGATTTATGAATACCAGCGTAAAAACATCGTTCATTGTACTGCTGTGAAAATAGACGGACTAGGTCATAAAATGGGTGAACCGGTTGATCTGGACACCACCCAAATAGGTTTTATAGACAGTAAAAAAATATATACTGTCATTTTTAGTGAGGACAAGCAACGCATCATGACCTTCAAAATCAACAGCAAAAAGCANNATTTACCACATTTTTATTTGATAGCCGGCTGGAACTTATTGACAGGCACCGTATTAATATAGTTATGGAGGAACGCAATGAAATGTTTACCAATTTTTTACTGGATAATGAAGGGGAATTTGTGTTTGGTAAATTTTTGAAAAATAGCGGTAGCGACTACATATCCAAAGTTTCACTGGTGACAAAAGGGCCGTTATCAGATACTTTTTCTATCAAGGATATAGGAACCAACGAAAGGGTATTGGATGAAATCAAAATTAAGGTCGACAATAATAATAAACGTTATATCCTGGCCGGATTTTATTACAAGCAAAAGAAGGGAAATATTGAAGGGCTTTATGCAGTCGTGTGGGATAAACAAACCGACTCCAAATTAAAGGAAACGGTAACCGTGTTTAACGATGAGTTGCGTGCATTATCCAAGAGCTCAGAAGCAAATTTAAAAACAGCATTCAACGATTTTTTCATAAAGAATATCATTACGGAAAAAGAAGGCGGCTATCTTTTAATCAGCGAGGCTGAATATACGACCTCCCGAGGAACTCCTTTTAATCGTTGGGATTATATGTACGGCTATAATCCCTGGATAAGCCCGATGGATTATTATTCGTCCTATTATAATCCATATGGCCCGTGGAACCGATATGGGTATGGGAATAATACTGCCACCCGCTACAATGCTGAAAATATTCTCGTACTTTCGTTTGACAAGGATGGTAACCTTGAATGGAGTAATGTTATTCCTAAAAGCCAGTATGACGACGACTCCGAAAATCTTATTTCACACCATACAATGAACACGGGCAGTGAGTTGCATTTTTTATATAATCAATACGAAAGAAGGACCCTGTTACTAAGTGATCAAAGTATAACATCTGAAGGAAAGCTTACCCGGTATCCTACTTTTAGAAGTTTAGATAAAGGATACGATTTTATGCCCCGGTATGGGAAACAGGTCAGTAGTAAACAAATGGTGATACCCTGCCTTTTTAGGAATTATCTTTGTTTTGCGAAAATTGATTTTTAAAATACTAATTGGTGATAGGCTTTTTCAGACAAAAAAATCCCGGCAATGTTTTTCTGTTATTGATTTATGCATTAGTGCTGAAATTTTCCATATTCCTCCACCCGGTTTTGCCGGTTCTTTATAAAGAGGACAATTATCTCTATCGGTTTATACTTCTTACCCTGAATTCCTTGTTTAATAATACCGCTATCCTGTATTCCATTCTAACCTTTTTATTATTATTTGCCCAGTCCACGCTATTTAACAGGATCTGCAATTACCATAAATTGTTCCCAAAATCAAATTTCCTGCCGGGTATGTCCTACCTGCTTGTCACCTCGCTTTTGCAGGATTGGAATCATTTTTCTGCCCCGCTGCTTATCAATTTTATAATGATTTGGGCCTGGTACAGGATGATTGAATTGTACAACAATACTCGTCCTGTTACCGCCATTTTTAATATTGGGCTGTTGACGGGTTTGGCAACCTTACTTTATGTTCCTGCAACAGCTTTCTTATTGCTTGTATTATTTGCATTGATCATTATGCGGCCTTTTCGCCCGGNNGATCATTATGCGGCCTTTTCGCATCCAGGAGTGGCTGGTGGGATTTTTGGGCTTCACATCCCCTTATTATTTTTTGTTGTTGGTGCTTTATTTCACGAGTCAATTGAATTGGAAAAACGTATTGCCTCATATTCATTTTGCTTTACCGGGCATGCCCAGTTCCATCTGGATCACCCTGGGTATTATGTTACTGATTATCCCTTTTATTGTTGGCGGATATTTTGTCCAAAACAACCTGAATAAGATGCTCATTCAGGTACGTAAAAGCTGGAGCCTGCTATTGGTGTTTTTAATTGTTGCGGTGGTTGTCATTCTGATTAATAAAGCCAATTCCTACGAGAACTGGATCGTGACAGCAGTTCCATTTGCCGCTTTTCACGCATCAGCTTATTTTTATTCCTCCAATAAGATTATTCCACACCTGCTGCACTGGCTTTGTTTTTCGTTTGTAATTATAATGAATTACCTGCTTTGAGTTTTACCATTTTGCGGAATAAAGTTAACTTTACCATCATAATAATTGATTTTACTCATGAAATTTGGAGTTGTTGTTTTTCCGGGTTCCAATTGTGACCGCGATACAAAGGATGCACTTGAAAATGATCTTAACCAGGAAGTGATCATGCTTTGGCATAAAGACACTGATCTTGGTATCTTTAATACAGAGGATTGTATTGTTTTACCTGGGGGATTTTCCTATGGCGATTATCTCCGGTGCGGTGCCATTGCCAGGTTCAGTCCGATCATGCAGGGCATTACAGAATTTGCCGGTAAGGGAGGCAATATCCTGGGTGTGTGTAACGGGTTTCAGATTTTATGCGAATCTCATTTGTTACCGGGAGTGCTGCTCAGGAATGCCAACCGTCAATTTGTTAGCAAGAATATCTTTATAAGGGGAGAAGGCCCTGAGAGCAGGGCCCTGATGCTTCCCGTAGCGCATGGAGAAGGAAGATACTATGCAGACGAAAAGACCCTTGATGAATTAGAGGCAAACGGCGAGGTGATTTTCCGGTATTGCGATGAAGAAGGCGGCATCACTTCTGCAAGCAATCCCAATGGTTCCTTTAGAAATATCGCAGGTATCTGCAATAAAAACCGGAATGTTTTTGGCATGATGCCCCATCCGGAAAGGGCTTCTTCATTGGAATTGGGAAATATAGACGGGAGACTTATTTTTCAAGCGCTTTTCATAAATAAAAGACCAGAATTCGTCGGTCTGGATACACAATTGGCTAATTTTTAGATTTTCCTTAGCATCTGTTTACGGAACTTTGGCGTTTAAGTAAATACTGACAAAACAGGAACTATATTTATGAAAAAAACTCTTTTATTCGCAATAGGAATTTGTATTGCCAATCTGTTAATGTCCCAATCAAGTAAGCAGGTGCAGTGGTCCTATAGTGCCAAGAAAATTGGAGATAAGATCTACGAAGTACATATGACGGCTACCATTGGCGGCGATTATCATTTATACGCCCAGGATGCAGGTGGGGATGGCCCGGTAGCTACCTCTTTCAAATTTATCAGATCTCCTTTGCTTACCCTGGATGGTAATGTGAAAGAAGCAGGTAAACTCGTCAGNNCATGATGTTAAATATTATGAAAAGACGGTTGATTTCGTGCAGATTGTAAAATTAAAAGGAAGCGCAAAGACAAACCTGGCTGGAAAAGTAGAGTTTATGGTTTGCAATGACAAACAGTGCCTGCCACCTGCCGAAGTGGAAATAAAAGTTAATGTTGGTGGATAGTCGGGAATGCGACAACTTAAAATTTAAATAAACGAGTCCTTTAAAGGAAGGACTCGTTTATTTTTTTGATTTTTATTCATAGTACGCCNNGACACGGCGTCTGATATCAGTAAATGGGAATTTTCCGGTTCTGAGAAGTCGGGTGGGATTTATGTTTTATCTTTTAAAGGGAAGATTAAGAGCGGTTGGAAATTATTTTCCACGACAATGAAGGATGACCTACCCAACACGAGGATTGTTTTGGAT
>PLCH01000448.1 GCA_003135585.1 Chitinophagaceae bacterium | reverse complement strand
CTCTTTTAATATTGTAACGTTTTATCAGCAGCCTGACTGCTTTCACTTTAGAAGCCTTATTGCTGATTATTTCGATGTAGGTAGGTTTGGAAGTATATACATTGAGATGTTGCATAAATTGCCATTTCAAGTGGTCCTGAATTTCAATTGTTTCTGTTGTTTTTGTGATGACAAGTATTTTATTTGGACCAGTAAGGCCATTTTGCCAGGATTGCAATGTGCGGTTGAAGGGTTGAATTGTAATGGGAACTGAAGTAATTTTTTGTTCATAATCTGTGTTGATATTCCGCAATTCAGAAAACCACATGTCATGATGATAATAAATGGCTGTTGCATCATACTTTTTTAGAAACTCGTGCAACGTTTCGCTAATTTCCGAATCAATTACCGAATCAAAAATTATCTCGCCTTCCAACGAAATATAGGCGCCGTTAAGACTTGCTAAAGGATAACGGAGCAATCCCAAATTACTTGAAATATCTATTATTCCTGATAGTGGCCTTGCAGAAACCAAAATCACTATGATGCCTTTTTCTTTTAGCTTACGAATTGTATTAACCGTAGCATCGCTAATGCGGTGATCACTAGTGATCAGCGTTCCGTCAATATCTATGAAAACGGCCTTATACATTTCCAGGTACTATATTAAGAAGAACTAATCAAGGATCTGGCTTTAAAAATATCAATTCATCATTATTGCGGGTTAAGATTAATATTTTCGTCCCTCCAACATAATTAATCCATTTTGCATCCCTGAACTCACCTCCAATTGATGGAAGCTCTGATATCGTTTTAAAATCTTCCGATTTTTTCTGATAGTTGAAAATAGTTGGATTCATTGCATCATATCGGCCTTCATAAGGTAACACGTCGTAAAAATTGCCATTCGCAATATATGATTGTGAACTCGAGCCAGGCATAGAAGCAAATGAAAATATCGGAGCAAGCTGTAATTCTGCGGGCAAGTCTTTGCGCACAAAATTTCCTTTACCATCATTCATAAACATTGAAGAGCTTAGCGTCTCGGCTTTTAGTTCGAGATAATTATTCCATAAATCTCCAAAGAGGTATTGAACTGATTTGCCAGCAACTTCATCGTAGTTGAGATGTTGGCGTTTTAATATCGGTAAAGCAATTTCCAATTGATCTTTACCAAGGAAAGGAAATTCGATCCCCTTTATGTTATAGGTTACTATATCCTCAATTGATCCGTTACCTGCGAAATCTTTTACGTACATTTTTAACGGACCGTCCTTACCTGAATATAATTTTGAATTATGGCCCCAGTTTCCGGCGAACACATCGGGATAACCATCGCCATTTATATCAGTGGCATAAAGAGTTTGCCAAAGACCGGATGATCCTGGAATATCAGATTCTTTAAAAACACCTTTATTATTGATAAATACTTTTAAGGGTATCCATTCACCGGCAATAATGAGATCCATCCAGCCATCATTGTTAACATCGGAAAATAAACATGAGGTAACCATCCCTGTTGCTTTTAGAGTAATAACGGATTCATCTGCTAGTTTAAAATTTCCTTTACCATCATTTACGTATAACCTGTCCTGGTAGATTCCGTTGTTCAGATCATTTTCATAACCACCCCCCGCTATGAAAAGATCGAGGTCCCCGTCCCCGTCCGCATCAAACAATAAAACTCCGAGATCGTCGCATTTTTTGTTATTTGCCTGCTCGTCCGTTATCAATGCTTTCTGAATGAATTTTCCATTGGGTTGCTGCAAAAATAGTTGTGCACTATACAGCGCCGACCCTCCGCAGACAATATCATCCAGCCCGTTTCCGTCAATATCCCCGACAGCAAGGGCTGGGCCATATTCTGAGAATTTGTGAGGTAATAATTTCTGGACATTAAAATCTATATAATCATGTTCCTTTTGCTGGTAGTGGATGTCTGATTCGCTGGTGATTTCTTTGAATAGGGCATTGGTAGCAAGAGGTTCATGGGCAAAAGAATAATTCAAATTTGCATTGCGGACACTGACTTTTAATGACTGGTTCGCGGGCACATTGCGGAGCAACTGCATTTTCCCTCCCGGCCATTTGATAATTACCGAATCAACCGAAGTAATTTTTCCAAGACCAAAATGAGCCATATTTTGAATGCTTGACAAATAACCCCGGTAGGGGGTGTTTTCATAAATCTGCTGTTTTCCATGATCATAATGCAGTTCCGCCCATGCTCCCAATCCATCCTTATTCAGACTGTCACCGGCAAATAAAACCTGCAGGTAATGACTTTCTTCTTTATTTTTCTCCCTTGACGTATTGCGGAATATCATGGCTTCATCATTGATATTGTTGATCACGAGGTCCAGTGCACCGTCATTATCCAGATCGGCATAGGCCGTGCCGTTTGAAAAGGCAGTAGTCATTAATCCCCATTTTTCGGATACATTTGAAAAACTGAGGTCACCGTTATTCCTGAATGCATATTTATGAAGTTTTACTTCCGGAATCTGCTGAAGCAATTCCTTTTTAGAGACAAGATAATTGGCTTTGCTGCGAAAGGCCACAAAATCGTGGTCTGACACATCCTTGGGAAATCCATTGGTAATGATGATATCCCTATTCCCGTCGTTATCAAAATCTGCAACCAGAGGTGTCCAACTCCAGTCGGTTTCAGCCATACCGGCGTAAAAACTGATATCACTAAAAATTGGAACTCCGATTGAATCATTTTCGCCTACACGGGGTCCTTGATTTAATTGTAAGGTATTGCGCACGTACTGGTAGGTATACCCGAAATAATCGCTGTTCTGGTAATTGAGATAGTTATTTCCCCCCAGCATCATCTTTTTGCGATAATTATCTTCTGGGCTCATATCCAATACAATTGCGTCCTCTAAACCATCATTGTTGATATCCTCAAAATCAGTTCCCATCGCATTAGCCGATGTATGTTTAAAATAGGTCGATAGCTGTTCAGAAAATGTACCGTCATGATTATTGATGTAAAGCAGGTCATTTGACAGAAAATCATTGCTCACATAAATATCCTTCCAGCCATCCTTGTTGATATCCACGATGGTCACAGCATGGGCATACCCTTCAATCGTAACCCCGGCCTGCTTTGTTACGTTGGTAAAAACCGGATGTTTAAGGGAGTCATTCCAGTCATTGCGGTAAAGACGACCCGTACTTGGATGGGACCCATCCTTTTTTATCGCCCGAAAATGATTGGGATAGTCTCCAGCAACGATTTCATTGGTGGCTATGTAAACGTCTAGGTCCCCATCGTTGTCATAATCAAAAAA
>PLCH01000128.1 GCA_003135585.1 Chitinophagaceae bacterium | reverse complement strand
GAATTTAGAGAAGAAGCGATCCGGGTAATAAAAAAAAGCGGTAAATGGAATCCCGCCATTCAAAACGGAAGGCCCGTGAAATCTTACAAGAATCAACCCATCATTATTCAAATTCAACCGGAATGATCAGTGGACACGCTCTATTCTGACAAAAGTTTATCCACGGTGCTATAACACATTTTTTTTTGTTCTTCATAATGCTCCCCGGTTGCGGGGCCGTTAAATCCGGCATCAATTTTTTGAACTTTTCCTGATTTATCAAGGAAAATGCTGGTTGGAAAGTTTTCTACCCTTTCAAGCTGGGGCAAGGTTTTTTGGGTCCGCAGGGAGTCACTGGCTGTTACCCCTGTTATCAGAACCGGATATTGTATATGAAACCTGGCTTGGAATTTCCGAAGGCTTTTTCTGGAACGTGCGGTATCCGTACTGAATTCATAAGCAAGGGCTATTATTTCAATGCCCCTGCTTTTGTTTTTCCTGTAATATTCACTAAGAAAAGCAGTTTCATCCATGCAATTGGAACACCAGGAACCCATCAACTGGATGATCACAACTTTATTTCGAAATCTCTTGTCCTTTATTGACAGCATTTTGCCATTCAGATCAGGAAAAGAAAAATCTAACCCTTTTTTTTCGGTGGAAAGGTCTATCTTCTGATTATCGACAGGCAATTTTGCTTCCGGGTTTTTTATAGCGGACCAGCTTTCCAGGTGGGAAGTACCAGAAAAATATAAGCCTCCGCTTATCTTATGATCGCTATCAATATGTGCCCGAAAATAAAATGCATGACTTCCGTCAAATGTTGAAAGCTGAAGCGAATCACCTGATACAATTCCTTCCAGGTAACGGTAATCTCCGGATGGTGTAAGAATAGTACCCGTGAGCCTGCAGCCCTTTTGTTTAAATTCGGCAATTGCAGGCCTTTGTCTTTTATCTGGTCTGGTAAAGCTGACAGCCCACCTACCTGCGATCATGGGCAAAGGTTTGCCGGTTTTTGGTTTGAATCTGAAATGCTGGTTTGGATAAACGGAGAGAGCCTGCGTATTATAACCCTCCGGTGAACCCTTAAACCAGTATCCCCTGTATTCTCCGTCACGGAGTGGCCCCAGATGGAGCTGCGATTCAAAGACAGGAAACTCTGTAAAAAGTGAGTCCCCTGCCTTGCGTAAATTTTTTAATGCAATCCGCTCATCTGAATTTTTCACGACCCATGACCGTTCTCCATTTTGTTTTTTGGAAAGAATCGTGAACGGTATGTCGATCCCGTCAGGCCGGTGGATCACCGCCCTTAAGCTAGCAACAGCATCCGCCTTATCCTGCCCGCACACGGTTAAGAAAATCAGCAAAACGATATTCATCAGGAGAGATATTCTCATAAAAAGGCAAAATTATTGGAATTGAAAAAAGTAAACCGTCAGCGGCCTGACTCTTGTAATTTTTGACAAACTACTATCATGACTGCAGATTGGCGAGCATATCCAGCGTCATTTTTTCCAGGTTGTATTCCGGTTTCCATCCCCAGTCTGATCTTGCCACTGAATCGTCTATACTTTTTGGCCAGCTGTTGGCAATTTCCTGTCTGTAATCCGGGGCATAACTCATCCTAAATTCGGGAATATGCTTTTTTATTTCCGCGCCAATTTCTTCCGGTGAAAAGCTCATTGCCGAAACATTGTAAGATGTCCGCACGCTGACCGAGGAAGCCGGGGCTTCCATCAGTTCAATGGTTGCCCGTATCGCATCGGGCATATACATCATGGGCAGGTAGGTATCCTTTTGCAGACAACAGCTGTATTTTTTGTTTTCCAATGCTTCTTGAAAAATCTCGATGGCGTAATCCGTTGTACCCCCGCCTGGTGATGATTTATAGCTGATCAGACCGGGATAGCGAATGCTTCGGATATCGACACGGAAGCGCCGGTGAAAATAATTGCACCAGAATTCGCCTGCATATTTGCTGATTCCATAAACAGTGATCGGCTCGATGATGGTTTGCTGAGGACAATTTTCTTTGGGAGAAGTGGGACCAAAAACAGCTATACTGCTTGGCCAATAGACCTTTTGCAATTTTTCATCCCTGGCGATGTCCAGTACATTCAGCAGGCCCTGCATGTTCAGGTGCCAGGCCAGGCCGGGGTTTTTCTCCCCTGTTGCAGAAAGTATGGCTGCCAATAAATAAACCTGCGTGATATTCTGCCGGATCACCTGGACATGAAGCATTTCTTTATTCATGACGTCCAGGGAAACATAGGGGCCTGTACCTTTTAACAAATCATTTTCTTCCCTGAGGTCAGATGCAACCACGTTGGCATTGCCATATATTTTACGAAGGGCCTGGGTCAGTTCCACTCCTATTTGCCCGGATGCTCCAATGACCAGGATTTTTTCTTTTGCTGGGGACATGATTATTGATTGAATGGCAGCAAAAATATTGCATAAAGCCCGAATTGGAATTATTTAACTTCCATGTAGATGGACGCATTCAGGCACTGATAATTTTCGAAGGATTCACGCGGAAAGATAAACCGGCATCCAGGATTACCCAATCTGAAACGGGCAAAATGCTAACTTAGCGTGATGAAAACATATCTGAAGGATCTCTTTAACGGGCAGCAATATGATGAATCAAATTTTTTTCTGATTGCAGGTCCCTGCGTTGTTGAAAATGAGGAATTGGTCATGGAAGTGGCGGGTAAAGTTTCGGGCATCTGTTCAGATCTCGGTATCCCTTATATTTTCAAAGCCTCCTATCGCAAAGCGAACCGTACCAGCGCTTCTTCCTTTACAGGAATTGGTGATGACAATGGATTAACACTCTTAAAAAAGGCGGGAGAAAAATTCAAACGGCCTGTTACTTCTGACATACATTCGCACGAGGAAGCAGCCCATGCGGCCAAGTATGTCGATATTTTGCAAATACCTGCCTTTCTTTGCCGGCAGACGGACCTGATCGAAGCAGCCGTCCAAACGGGCAGAATCGTCAACTTGAAGAAGGGCCAGTTTCTATCCCCACAGGAAATGGGCCAGGTCATTGAAAAAGCAAGGAGAGCCGGGGCAAAGAAACTTCTCCTGACCGAACGCGGCACCTCCTTCGGCTACAACAACCTGGTGGCGGACATGCGTTCGATTCCGATCCTGCGACGGCTCGGTTATCCGGTTATTTTCGACGCCACGCATTCCGTGCAGCTTCCCGGCGGTGGCGGCAGCCGATCGGGCGGCCAGCGCGAATTTGCTCCGGTGCTGGCGCGGTGTGCGCTGGCGGCGGGGGCCGATGGCCTCTTTATTGAAACTCATCCTCAACCCGACCGCGCCCTGAGCGATGGACCCAATATGATTCCTTTGGCCGACATGCCCGGTTTGTTGCGGGAATTGCTGAAAGTCTACAGAGCCGTCAAGAGATGAACATCCCACATCGAATTACACGAAGCGCAAGCGGCTGTTCAGTGTTCGGTGTTGGATGTTGGATGTTGGGTGTT
>PLCH01000399.1 GCA_003135585.1 Chitinophagaceae bacterium | reverse complement strand
ACAACAAAAACAACCCCCACAAAAACCAGTATAAAGGCGAGTATGGGTAACCATTTTTCGGAAATATGAATCGCATCTTTCAAATGGACCGCTACAATGGCCGATAACTTGATGGCAGCAGCCAATCCGATGATGCAGGCGGCAAAAGAAAATACCGCCACGATCAAACCCCGTTGCAATCCCTTAAATATGGCGATTATTACGAAAACAACGAACAGAATATCAATACCCATTATTTTGCAAGTAATTCTTTTACGGTGGCACTGATCTTTTTTCCATCCGACTGTCCGCCAAGTTGTTTCATTGCTGCCCCCATTNNACTTTACCGATATCGGCCTGAGAGGCGGCTCCCGTATCGGCAATAATTTTTGAGATTGCCGACTTTAATTCTTCTTCGGTAAGGGGCGCAGGCAAAAACTTTTCAATGATCTCAATTTCTTCCTGCTCCTTTTGTGCGAGGTCCTCCCGGTTTTGCTTCTGGTAGATTTCCAGTGAATCCCTGCGCTGTTTAAGCAGTTTCTGCAACAACTTCATTTCCTCCTCTTCCTTTATCTCCCCTCCGGCGCCTTCGGCCGTTTTAGCTAAAATGATGGCGGCCTTAATGGCCCTCAGGCTTCGCATGGCTTTTTGGTCCTTTGCCAGCATGGCAGTTTTAAGATCAGTCATTATTTTTTGTTCCAAGCTCATAGGCAAGAAGTTTGCATTTTATAATTTATTATCTTTTAATTGAAGCTCTCTGGATTTGTCATAAAAATCTTTGGCAAATTTCTTCATGTCATTAACCAATTCGGTATGCTGGGTAGCGCGCTGGTAGGTTTCTGAAAGCGTCATGAAAGTCTGGTAAAAAAAATCAGACATCTCGTCGACCATCATATCTTTGGTCCACAGGTCAATGCGCAAAGCTGTTTTATCAGCGCCATCCCAGAATGAAAGTATCATAGCCTTGGCCTTTTTTTTCTTATCGGCAGAGGTATCTGTCGCGCTCCAGTTAATTTGTTCGGGAACCTTTTCGGCGTCCATTAGTATGTCAATATTAATAGAGGACTGCTTCATAAAAAATTTCAAATTGCGAAGTTACTATGAATAATTGTTTAGGATTCATTAATTCTTTATTGCCCCGGAAAGTGCATTCCATAATTGAAGGACAGAATGGNNTCGTACTGGTCTATGCGGATTTTCCCTTTTTCAATGATTTCCTTCCTGAGTTTTTCATCTTTGTATACCAGGTTTAATTGGTTGGCAAACTGGTCATGATTCATCGGATCTGCATACAATGCTGCATCAGCGCCTATTTCGGTCAGATCCCTTTGCTCCGCAGCAACAACAGGCACGTGGCAATTAAACGCATTGAGCATGGCAATTCCCGATCCCTTATCAAATGGATACACAAGAGCATAGGCCGCAGTCACAATTTTTATTAATTCAGCTTCCTCCAAAAAGTCATATATATGCACGTCCTGCTGAGGTTTATAGGTTTCTAATTTCTCATAAAATTCAATCGGTATTTCCATATCACTACCGGCAAGGACTAGTTGCATATTTGATTGTTGCCTTTTTTTGAAAAGTGAAAATGCTTTTAGCAAATGGATCAGTTCTCCCATGGTGGGATAAGGCGGTGGCACAACACNNATGCAAAACAATGATCTTTCCGGGCGGTAAGGAATATTGTTCAAGAAGTCTTTGTTTGTTTTTTTCGGTATCCGTAAAAACCAAACGGGCATGGCCCAATGTTTTTTGGAGTCTTTTTCTGTAAAAAAAGAAGGGGTTTGCTTTGTTCATTTCTGTTGGTATCCATGTACATTGGGGAATGGCAAGCCCCGGTGACGAAAGAAATCCATTTGTAAGCAGGAGGTCGGCCTTGAATTTTTTAATTTTGGAGGAAAGCTGCCAGTCCCATCCATTTTCCCAGAAATAACATTCTATTTCCGGCTTCTCCTCAAAAAGCATCCTGCTTTGGGTCATGAACCGGTTGCTTTTCTCCCCCGGATGTTTCCGGGCGATGGATCTGCTATCAATCAATATTTTCATCATGGCTGAAAAGTAAAGTTAAACCCATCGGCCCTTTTTCCTGGTTACATTTTGTCTCCCAGCTTTTACTAATAAGACAGCCCGTCCAAAAAGCTGCCAAAATCCAGAAAAATCCGTCCATATCCTACTGTGTAAAAACCGGTTCTCAGGGTTGATTTTGAAAGAATAATTAGCCCAGGTTAGGGTTTTTTTAGACTATCGACACCTTCGCATAACAAAAAAATGAGTAAATATCTGTTAATCAATATCTTATAATTCATTCAAAGAGAGATTTCGGATAAAAGCATGTGGTTTTTACGTAGAATAGAATCGGGTAGAACTGCTTTGCCATTGATTCTTAAGTTAGATAAATTTGCTTAAGTCCTAATCCGACCATCCTATCATATAAACTTCGTATCTATGAAACACGTTTACCTGACGACTTTAGTGGCTTTGGTTTTCATAGCTGCTTTCATTCCGCAAAAACTTGCTGCGCAATGTACCTGTTCGGGGGGAATCCCAGCAACTCCCCTCACCTATTCCCTTGTTCTGGCTCCAACGATCTCAGCCGTTTCAACACTGAGTTTTCCCCAGTTTGATCCAAGTATTGGCACCCTGAACTGTGTTCAATTCCGGGATACTATTTCGGGAGTATCGACAACCGGCGTACGAAATCTTGACAATACAGCCAAAAGGGAGTATACCTTCCTGCTGACGGTCGCCAATAATATAAGCCGCCCTGGCATATCAGTTATTCAACCCTTTAACAAAACCTATGGTCCGGATTCACTGGACAAATATGGATTGCCAGGCGATACCATTACTTATGGACCTGACACAATATTTAACAACGCCAAGAAGTCTGTGAATTCTACCAGTGTGGCTTCCTACATCGGGTTGGGGACCGTTAATTTCACCNNTATTGGGGTAATTTTGGATTAACTTATTTCTGGTGCCCTGCAAGCCCTCTTGCCACGACCATCACTGGTTTTACGGCTACCGATAAGGGCAAATATGTGCATCTCCAATGGCAGGCTACCAACGATCAGAATAATATCACCTATGAAATCCAATACAGCACCAATGGGACGCAATTTTCCCCAATCGGGTACAAACAGGTTAATTCTTCTGAAACAGGTACTGTTTCAGAATTCCAATATCAATACAATCTTTCAGCAAATGATGCGGGAACCATCTATTTCCGGATAAAGAAAACTTCACCGGACGGAGTGGTAAGTTATTCCGTTATCAAAAGGGTAAACCAAGACGCCGGGGCAACCGTCGGTATTCAGACCTATCCTAACCCTGTCGTCAACTCCGTAACCCTGGTATTCGATGAAAACCAGACCGGAAATTTTATGCTGGAATTAATCAATATCACGGGCCAGGTCATCCAGAAAAAATCAATGACCCTGACTTCCAATAACCTAATCAACCTGGACCTTAATTCGCACCCCTCAAAAGGCATGTATTTCCTACGTGCCAGGGACCAGTCGCATAATAAGCAATACATAACGAAAGTAATGATCGAATAACCTATGAATGCCAAATAAAATCCATCCTAAGAAGGCCTTCCGACAGGCCTTTTCTTTTTTAGCGCATAGTTTGTTACATTTGTCAAAACAGAGAGCATGGAATACAACACGACAAGGAACTACCTGGTGATGCGTGAATACGGCAGGCACATTCAAAAAATGATTGAATATCTCTTGACGCTGGAGGACAAAGAAACCAGACAGCGCAATGCTCAGGCTGTAATTGAATTAATGGGATTTCTGAATCCTCATTTAAAGAATGTGGAAGATTTTCGTCATAAATTATGGGACCACCTGTTTTTGATATCTGACTTTAAGCTGGAGGTTGCCTCCCCATATCCCATTCCTACCAGGGAAACCTTAAGAGCGAAACCCGATCCTTTAAAATACCCGAAACGCTATCCTAAACAACCCCATCTGGGTAAGAACCTGGAATTAGTAATTAATAAAGCCCTGCAGGAGGAAAATCCAGATAAGAAAAATGGTTTTGCGAACGCTGTGGCTTATTATATGAAACTGGCTTATAACAACTGGCACAAGGAAACAGTACATGACGATGCCATCCAAAGTGAGTTAAGCCGTATAACGGAGGGACAACTGGAATTTACCAACACCCCCTATGTAAAAAGTTTCAGAACCAATGAAAACCGTGGCGACAGGGACAGGGGCGGCTATGGCGATTACCGCAACAAGCGCAATCCAAAGTTTCAACAAAGAAATAATGGCCGAAACGACAGGAACAATGACAGGGGCGGTAAATTCAAAAAGAAAAGATTTTAATAGTCCGAGTCTCCATCTTGTAATAATTTAGCGGCGATGAGTAATAACTCATCGTTTTTTTTATTATTTAAAAAAACTACACTGTGTCCTCATTCGAAGTAACAGGCGGCAAAAAACTGAAAGGGGAAATCCTCCCGCAGGGCGCAAAGAATGAGGCCTTGCAAATAATCAGTGCTGTCCTTCTCACGCCTGAAAAAGTAACCGTCAGCAATATTCCTGATATTCTGGATGTGAATCTTCTGATTGAACTATTGGCTGAGATGGGAGTCAGCATCGAAAGACCGGCTCGCGACACCTGTATTTTCAAGGCAGATAATGTAAACACCGATTTCCTTAGCAGTGAAGATTATCGTAAAAAAAGCGGGAGGCTCAGGGGTTCGGTGATGGTTGCGGGCCCAATGCTCGCCAGGTTCAGAAAAGCATATATCCCCAAGCCTGGCGGGGATAAGATTGGCAGAAGAAGACTGGATACGCATATTATCGGATTTGAAAAGCTGGGGGCGGAATTTACC
>PLCH01000180.1 GCA_003135585.1 Chitinophagaceae bacterium | reverse complement strand
AGATAGTATGGGACAATGCTGATCTGGAATCCTGGTCAACCCTGAAGATCAAAGAAGATTATAGGAAAGCGGCCGCGGAGAAGGGCGTTGTCTTCGAAGAAAAGGGCAAATTCGGAGAAGCTTTTGCAGGCGCCAAAATTAAGCTGGAAGCTTCCTNNCTATGAAACACCGTATCAAACCCATGCCCCAATGGAACCGATGAATGCGCTGGTAAATGTGGAGAAGGAAAATTGTTCTTTCTGGGGTTCAACTCAAAACCCAAACGGCATCAGGTCACATTTGTCGAAACAATGCAATCTTCCCGAAGAGAAAGTTACCATCAACTATACATTCATGGGCGGAGGATTTGGCCGAAGAAGTATGACCGATGTTGCCGAAGAAGCAGCAGACCTTTCGATGAAAACCGGGATGCCGGTCAAGGTAATCTGGACCCGCGAGGATGNNATTCCGGGCATGTTCGCTCAATGTTTGTAAAGGCGGAATAAATGAGCAGGGGGAGGTTGTGGCGTTTGAACATAAGGTAATCTGCCAGGATATACGTAACCAGTCCGGCAATAATTCCAGGGCTAGCCAGGGCATCGCAGGAGGAATCAATACAGAATATGCAATTCCCAATTTTAGTTTAAGTGGAGTGTTGCGAAAATTTTATATCCCTATATATTATTGGAGATCGGTGTATCATTCAACCAACTGCTTCGCCCATGAATCATTTATGGATGAGCTCGCCAATGCTGCCAAAAAGGACCCAATGGAATTCCGTCTTTCCTTACTAAAAGATCACAAACGCTATACCCGGGTGCTGGAGGCCGTAGCTGAAAATTCAGGATGGTACAAACCCGGAAAAAAGGATACAGGAAAAGGATTGGCTATAGCAGAGCGATCCGGTGCTTTCGTGGCCATGGTGGTCGAAGTGGAAAGGATTAACGGAAAATTAATGCTTTCAAAAGTTACAGCAGTGATCGACTGCGGCCTGGTCGTTAACCCGGACATTGTCAAAGCCCAGACAGAAGGTTGTATTGTAATGGGACTAACCGCTGCTTACAAAAGCGGAATAACAATTGAAAAAGGAAAAGTAGTTGAACAGAATTTCAACACATACAAAATGCTGGAAATAGGTGAATGCCCTCAAATCGAGGTGATCGTTATGAAAAGTGAAGATCCCCCGGAAGGNNCCTACTGTCGCTCCGGCCCTGGCAAATGCAATCTTCTCCTTGACGGGTAAGAGAATCCGGAACCTGCCTTTCAAAATCGAAGAAATATAGAGCCTGGGACTATGTTTTCAAAATAGTTTTTATTTTTTGTCGTCCCGGGATTGTGATGAACCATCTTTTGAGGTCTATCATAACCGGATCGGCTCTACAAGGGGCTGCCTCATTTTTAGAATTGTATTCCCAGCAAACAATAGCAGTTAAAAAGCCCAAAATAAAAATCAAGTTTGTTTTCATAATTTGAATACTGCCTATTAAAGATTCTATACCGGGCCTGATTGTCTAAGGTTACCGGATTTCGAAATACATTTTCTTGAAGGTTTCCTTTACATAGGATTCAGTGAAAGTTTCTGAACCAAATACTATTCCTTTATCCCAGTTGTGTTAGTGGGCTTTTCGTAATTCCACTCGCTTTTATCTAATATCCTTTGACCCGGATATATTTCACTACAGGTATTTCCGTCATATAATCTTCCATTTTTCATTACATAGAGGACTGAATTGGTGTTGCGTATATTTTCCAAAGGATTATTATTAAGGATAACAAAGTCTGCCAATTTTCCGGTTTTAAGACTACCTAGGTCTTTGTCTAAACCTAAGCCTGTAGCACCCAGAATAGTTGCAACTTTCAACACATCCAAAGGTTTCATCCCCCCTGATTGCATAGCCCACATCTCCCAATGGTAGCATAATCCCTGGAACTCACCGTGGCTTCCGATTCCCACCAGTCCCCCCGCTTCCACGAGGGACTTCATAGATTTGGCATGTTTTGGAAACACTTGTTCTTCAGGCATAAACCACCCATCTTTTACGCGTCTTGTTTTACTTGCTATTTCTTCATAGGGCATAAAAAATTGAACTTTTGGATCATGATATGGATTTTCTGTCTCCCAGAAATAATTCTCTGCAAAAGGTCCTCCATAGGACACTATTAAAGTTGGCGTCACACACATCTGCGAAATAGCGATGGATTTTATTAGATCACCGTATAACGGAAATACCGGGATAGCATGTTCATGTCCTGGATATCCGTCAAGTAAATTGGTAATGTTGAGTTTGAGGTTTAAGCCACCCTCTGTGGTAGGCATCAGTTGCTGGTTGCGGGCAGCCATAATAATCCACTGGCGTTGCTGCCTGTTACCGGTCAGATACATTTTTATATAGTGCGTTTTATAGTATTTACTGTATTGCCTTAAAATATCTTCTGCTTGGGTAGAATCCTTTATATTGTAGCCCCAAAAGCCTACACCCGGGCCGGTTGAATAAATCCTCGGCCCGAATATTTTACCTGCATCCACCATATCGGCATAAGTCAAAACATCCGTGGTACCCGTTTGCGGGTCACGGGTGGTAGTCACTCCATAAGCAAGATTGATAGCATATTTCCAAACCTGGTTTTTATGAATGCCCCACTGTGGCCACATGTGGGAATGGGTATCAACAAATCCCGGAACAATCGTCTTACCCGATACATCCATTATTTTCGCGCTGGCAGGAACGCTAAGTGTTCCTGTTTTGCCAATGCCCCTTATACGGTTATTTTCTACCAGAATATCTCCGCTTTCAATAATCTCATCGCCATCCATAGTGATCAGGCGTGCACCCTTAAAAAGAATTACCCCCTGAGGCTGATCTTTTGAATAATAGACTTTCACTTCTGTTTCGACAGCTTTGTACCTGGGCTCTTCTTTTTTTATATTCTTTTTTGCCAAACTATCGGTTTTGATTTTGCTTGGATCTATTTTAGCCCTGGAGGTATCGGATTTAATGGCAGCCAATGAATCCGCCACGCGTTTGTCTTCCGCTTTTTTCGCTATTTTGACGCTGTCGTCAAAAGCTTCTGCAGATTCTACGTCATAAATAAAATGGGCGTTACCCAGGCTAAAATGCACCTTTTTACCATCTGTTTCCCAGTATGGAAATTCACCACCCAATTCCGTTAATTTTCGGGCAGGAAATTGAGCCGAGCCTGCATCCGCCAATGAGATATTTATGAGTTTTCCTGTTTTTGGAATGGTAACAATATAAATTTCATTGTTAATCAAGGCAAAAGCCCTTTTCCCTGAAGGGGATAAATTAATTTGTCCGGCCGAGGAAGGCAAATTCAATTCAGCAGCTTCCATCCATTTTTCACTCATGAGGCAATTAACAGCCTCAACCGGTTTGCCATTTTTCAGGACGCTTATCCCATAGGTCGTAATCCCCGTTATCCGCGCAATTGTTTTTTCATCGCTACCATCCCACTTTATAGATAGCAGGTTACCATTATCATTATTTAGATAGATACGGTCTTCCCCCTGAACAAAATGAGGATTGTATCTTCGATTTGCCTTATCAATTACCGTGATATCTCCTCCCCCGGCAGGTATCCAACAAAGTTCATCTTCTGCACCGTCGTAATCCGGACCAACGGAATTTTTGTATTGTTGGGCTGTGCTACGGATAAAAACAATCCTGTTTCCATCGTTGCTAAAAACAGGATTCTGAAACAAGCCGGCCTCTTTATTGAGTTTTTGCAGATTGACGGGGCCTGAAAGATTTATTTTCTATAAATTTCCCCCCTGCGGCGACCAGGATACAAATACAATCGATTTACCATCCTTGCTCCAGGTTGGCTGAGCTTCGGTAAACTCGTGCTTCGTTAAAGGCTTTGCTGATCCTTTAGGATAGTCCATAACATACAAACGATCCAAAACAGTAAAAGCCAATTTTTTTCCATCAGGCGAAGGAACAGCATCCCGGATTTGAGTAGCCAAGCCAAAGGCCGTGTCAGTTATAGGATATTTAAACTCCAATCTTGGTCCGAGTTCCAATTTCAGGTTGGCCGTAAAAGGTATTTCTGAAGATGTACTCCCGTCAATGGGTATAAGGTGTAATTTTCCGCCATACGAAGCAACCAAGTTTTTGCTATCCGTTGTAAAGGACATCCCTGGCAATACTCCCATTGTAGCGATGGATTCCTNNGACCAACCATTTACCGTCTTTGGAAAGTACGGGGGTAAATCCAGATCCGTACCGGGTTGTGATGACATTTGTCTTGCCATTTTCCCGATCATACACCCCCAATTGATATTGTGGTAACTGGGCATTATAGCTCCAGGGCCCTGTCCTGTGTGAAAAATAAATATACCTCCCGTCAGGGCTTACGGCCGGATCAATCGTTTTTGAGGATGCCGGGGCCTCCACCAATTGTATACCACCGCCGCCGTTCTTATGAATCATAAACAGCTGTACATTCAGTTTACCCTTCGAATAAACAATAAAATCTCCGTCTGGTGTCCAAGCCGCACTGGGAAAGTTCTGCTCTTTTTCCTTTGTGACCTGGAAGGTGTCCTTCTTCTCAAAATCAATCCACCAAAGGTTTTCAGAGCCGCTCCGATCGGATGTAAATAACAGTTTCTTACCATCGGGACTGAACCTGGGATGGGTGTCAAAGGCAATACCTTTTGTAATTTGATTCGCCTGTCCGCCGGTTATGGGTATTGTATAAATATCACCCATCATATCAAATGCAATGGTTTTCCCGTCCGGGCTAACATCTACAGAAGTCCAGGTTCCTTCTGAAGTACTAAAGTCGATATTACGCTTTGGCTTTAACGGAAGTTCTTTAAACTGTTCATAGATAACCGTGTCTTTACCGGCAGAATCTATGGCAAAAACTTTTGCAGGAATGAAATTGTTATGGCCTGCAAAAGAAGTAAATTCAAAAATGTTTAAGAATACAAGACCAAAAAATATCATTTTCGTACATGCAGTTAATTTGGTGTCCCGGTTCATTTAATAAGAGTTTTGGAGTAACAAAAAATAGTCAAAAAATTATTATTGATTTTTTCAAATGGGTACGATTGGATATAGGTATTGATAATTTTATGATGATTGGAAAAAACTGGCCAAAGCTAAAGAAAACTAAAAAAAACCAATGAGTTTTTATAAAGCTCAGATTCAGTGAGGCCTTATTTGGCGGCTGTCGCATGCAAAAGTTCTAAGCCCACTGATGACCGGGGCTTAAATCCTTTCCAGGCCTTTGAATTCGATTTTTCGCTTACATCCAAGTATTTACCAAAATCTCTTTTTTTCAGGTAAATTCCCAGAAAGGCAGTTATAAAATGTTGATTAATATTGTTGATTCGGCGCTCATTCCATGCGGGTTCAGCATAATGGTAATATTCGGCCATAGGCAGTCCTGGTTTTAACGACTCAGGAGGTGGAGGATTAGGAGCAACGTTATGTCTTGCGTTTTCGTAGGTTAATAGATAACGGTCCGCATTGATGACCCCGGTATAAATTGCCTTAATCCCATCCTCGTAACCTGAAACATCGTCCTGGCTTCCTGCCACAAAAAAGGTCGGAACTTTTAAACCTTTTAATCCTTCAGCATCCCAAACGCCCCGTTGCATTCCCCAGGGTGCAAAAGCAACGACCGCTTTTATGCGCTGATCGTAGGATGCTTTAAAATCGGCATTGTCGGCCGTGCGTCCATAGATAGCCTTACTTCCGTTGGTAATCGTAGTGAAAAAAGCGGCTAATTTTTGGCTATATCCCGCTCCGGCAACATTTAACACCCCATAGCCGCCCATTGAATAGCCGATTAGGGCAGTATTATCTGAATCCACCAAACCGTCTAAAAAGCTTTTGCTGGTTGATCTCCCAGCCTTTTCCATTTGATTAAGTACAAACAGAATATCCTTTGAACGGTTTAGTAATGTACTCTGAAAACCCCCAGCATCAGCGTAGGTTGATTCGGTGTGATCTATTGCCACCACTATATACCCCTTTGATGCCAAATTTTCAGTGAGGTAGGTTAACAGAAGTCTTGAGCCGAGGTAACCATGTGAAACGATCACCAAAGGAAACGGAGATTTGTTTAAATCAGGGTCGGCGTTCCGCATGGCTCTTCCCAGGAAGGTAAAAGGTATCAAGGGTCTTGCCGAATCATTGGCTGCTCCTAAAAAATCTTGGTAAGCGGATATTTCATTTTTGCCGGCAGGCACCCGGGCAGGGTACCAAATCTCGACTCTTAAGGGCCGGTCATACAATGGATCAACTCCGGCCTTGGATTTCAATACATTAATTTGTTCCCTGTTTATAAAATCCATCGTGCGAACCCCTACTTTATAGTCGCCTCTTAATGCCAGTTCAGGCGCATCCGGCAATGCATCGCCAACAATAAATTGCTCATTATTTGTTTGTACATTTTTCTGAGTGCCGCNNATGTTTTGAAAAAAATATTTTCATTGTTGGTTGAAATTTATTTGAAGGTAAAATTGAACGGAGCAAATGATTACAAAGATTTCGGCGGCATTGAAAATTAGAGCGGACAGGTAGACCAAAAACCGCCCTAAATCATGCTATCGGAGTCCGCCTAACCAAACTATTCCACCTGCCTATATGGAGTCAGCTATAAAATTATCGAATCACATCATACCATTTTGAAATTTCCGCAAAATGGTAAATAATTCCGTTACTGCATTTTAGCACAAGAAAGAGTTTTTCAACCGATATAATTTCGTATTCTGATTTATCATTTATGTTTAAATGTAAGGTGGTCGTGTCCTGATCATGCGATTCTGAAAGTGTCCAAAACCTGTCAATATGATCGGTTATTACTATATTGTCTTTAGAGAGAAAAAATTTTGCCTTCCCGTCTTCCCAGAAAGTCCATTCCGCCCAATTCCGACCGTCCTCTTTTCTTTCCTTGTCCTTATAATGTGTTTTGAATGATCGCCATTTACCAATAAATTGAGCCGCTTCAATTTTTTCCATTGAATTATGAATTTACAATGATCAGGCAAATATAGTTTTTAAAAAAAATTACCAGTTCTTTGATTTTCAGGTTATGTCGATATAATTGAAGGACCTAAATATCCCGATCAGAACCATAAAATAAGACCGGTTGATCCTGCATAGGTCTTAACCCGGCCCTTAAATATATATTGAACAGAAGGAGTGTATCCAAATAGATTTACTTGTGCCCATATTTAATCATGGATTCCCATTCTTGACGATAAACGGTAAATTAAATCCAAACTGTAAAAGACAACTTTTTGTATATTGAGATTATCAGAACAATCTTTCTTTCGGTGGTTTTATCCCCTGCAGCCGGATGTAAATAGTGGTTTGGCCGCGGTGATGCGTCTGGTGCTCAAATGTTTTCATCATGAATGCCAGCCTGGTTTCTTCAAAACCAAATAATTTCTTTTTTTCACCCCATTTATTTATATCCGAATTCCTGACTGCATTAATGCAGTAATCATAGCTCGATGTTACATAATACATGACAGAATCCTTTTTTTGGGCATTTGGACTGTGTTCCAAATCAGATTGAGTAAAAGAAGGCGGTTTCTGATCAATGGCGTTTGACATTAGAAAAGTATTCCCCNNTCAGGTAATCTACCGTGAATGCCTTCGCACGCTCCCAATCCTTTACCATTTGGGCTTTAATGTCTTCTGAGGTTAACGACTGAGCATAGGTTTTTGAAGACGATACAAATGCGAAAACAAATAAACAAACGACCAACAGTATACTATTTCTTTTCATAAAGCAAGTTTTAGAAGAACAAATTAATAAAAAAAATAGCGATGCCCCAATTTTTCCTGTTGTTGCAGGTTATATTAACAAAAGGAAATACAGTAAGCCTAACATGCCACTGAACCGAGTTAAATGTGGACCCTCAAAGTACGGCTGGCCATGACTCAACAAAAAACGCCATCGATGATGGCCCTTTCTCGATCCATTGGAGAGAGCCCCAAAAATGCATTTTTCGTTGTCTTGCACTTTGGCAAAAGAATATTCGCAAAATTATTTTGAAGATTTGGGTAACGGCATATTGGAATTGAAAATATCACGATACAGTTTCCATTTGCCATTTTCTTGTTTCCAGATTACAATGTATTTGCCCTGGTCAACAATTTTGCCTTTCCCGTCACCTTGTGTATATTTTCCTTCTTCAATAATATTGTCTCCGTTTCCATAAACATCAACTGCCTCGAGTTTGAATTCCTTAACACCTGCTTTGGCAAATTCTCCAAAGAACCGCTTAATACCATCATAGGTTTCAATCGGTGGCATGTTGGTTGGAAACAAGTGGGCCGAGGATGCATATAAATTAACAAGGGCAGCGGAATCACCTTTTACAACAGCATCCCCGAAAATTTTATTATTTTCGTCGATTATGGATTTTACAGCCGATATGTCAAAGGCAGCCACGGAATCCTTTTTTTCGGCGGCAACAGAATTGGAAGGTTGATTACACGCTGTTAAATAAAAGCTTGCCAAGAATAGAAACAGTGAGTAGGCTTTCATGATCGTTAGTTTTAGGTTCAAAAAGATTTTGCCAATAAAGTTAAGGTAATTGCATGGGGTTAATTTTTTATGCCAAATTTGGCATAAATCTTCTGGCCATAGAATTAATCATTCCTTTTTTTTGAATCCTGTTTGAAAAATAAACTGCTGAAATGCCCCCCAAGCTCAAGAATATGATAGGGTTGCCCAATTTTTTTTGCTTCCACCTCCAAGACTTTCGGATCGGCTGTATTGAAGGCGAACATATCGTAATGACAGGGAATAACTACGCCTGCCCCAATGGCTTTCCCCAGTCCGGCAGCTTCCTTTGCGTTCAAATTTCCTGCAACGCCTCTTGCCGGGTCATTACCATTGATAGGCAACAGGGCAACATCGATATCAAATGGTCTTAATAATTCTTCCATACCCTCATACCACAATGTATCACCACTGTGAAAGATGGTCCAGTCGCCAAATCGGATTACATACCCCATAAACCGGCAATTTCCCTCATCATCCCTTTCGATGTCGTTATGTTTGGCCGGTATTCCATGAAAAAAAAATTCTCCAATGGAAATTGATTTACCATCCGATAAACCGACGGGAAAATCTCCGGGCATCTGTATTCGCTTGCAAACAAAGTCTCGGTTAGCCTCAGGAATGATCAATGCAATATCAGGGTTATTCTTAATCAGCGGAACAAGGGTCTCAGCATCCAGGTGATCGGTATGGTTGTGACTGGATGTAACTATTGAAATATTTGTAAGCAGCCGGGGATCTACCACCCTTTCACTTACACGGGTATGGGGTTTATCGGTGTCCGCATATTTTTTCGTCAACGAATCCGAGAGGTAGGGATCAAGTAAAATTTTGCTCCCCTTCCATTGTAACAAATAGCCACTTTGCCCCAGCCACCACAGATGAAATTTTTTTTCATCAGGACTATGTTGATCCACTTCAGCAATGAAATCTTTGTCTTTGATCCTTGCGGCTTTCAGCGACATGGCTTACAATTGTTTTTTTACTATTTGGGCGCCTTTAACGAGGTTTTCCAGTTTTTGCCTGGCAGCCCACCGTGCCGTCTGGCTCAATCCGCAATCAGGTGCGACTGATAATTTTTCGGCAGGCACATACTGGAGGCACTTTCTGATTCGCGATGCAACATCTTCTGGTGTTTCAATGTAATAATTTTTTACGTCGATGATGCCTACAGCTACATCCATTTTTTCAGCAAAAATTTTAAGTAGATCAATTTCCGCGAATTCCCTGTTAGCCATTTCAATGTGAATTTCATTAACCTTGAGATCAAGGAAATCCGGCAACATGGGCTTGATACTTCTATATCCGACGGGACGACCCTTAAAATTTCCAAAGCACATATGCGTGGAGAGCCGGCATTTTGCTACAACAGGTGTCACTGTTCGGTTGAAAATATCCACTAATCTTTTGGTATCTTCTTTATAAGCATAACAACTCNNTGACGGTTCATCCACTGCTATTTCTTCGCATCCCGCTTTCACCAGGTCTTCCAATTCCTTGCGGACGATCGGAAGCAAGGCTTCCGTTATGGCATAGCGGTCCTTGTATCGTTCATTTGGCAACAATCTGCCACTAAGTGTATAGGGCCCTGGAACACTGACTTTAAGAACAGGACCTTTGGGCGCGAATTTTTTTAGTCGTAAATATTCATTTACAGTTCCCAATCCTTTCGGAGCTGTCAATATATCAATGATATCATGTTTCCCTCTCTGATCATGGGCAGGAGGCCCAAATTTTCTGGTTTCGGTTTCATTGGCCCGGATGCCATTGATATAACCATAGAAGGAAAGGTTGAAATCGAGCCTCGTTTGCTCACCGTCCGTGATGGTATCCAATCCTGCCGTTGTCTGGTCATGGATGGCAGCAACCACAGCGTCTTCTATCAACTCTTCAATATCAGCGGCCCCGAATTTATCCAGGTTTTGGCAGGCAAATTCAAGCCATCCGGGAAATGGGTAGCTGCCAATTACAGTGGTTCGAATAAGTTGTTGTTTCATTTTCTATATATGTGTTGCATAATTAATTTCCCGCCAGACGATATACATCCGCCATGCGATGGGAATGCTCATCATAAGCAGATTCAAAAAGTGATTGAGCCCTCTCAGGGCCAACAAGCACAGGTGCGGTCAGTACTTTCGGAGGTTGACCTGCTGCTGTTAACAACCTAGCAACTTCTGCTTTAACAGCATTTACGATCATTACTCCACCAATAGTAGACCCGGGTGAAACCGGAGTGTCAAGCCCGGGGATATATATCATGGAATCCCCCACGGGCGCGCCTGTGTCCAACACAATATCCGCAAAATCGATAAGTTTTTTTCCATCCCTTCTCTTACTGATGGATTTTTCCAGGTGATCTTTTGTGATGAGGGCGACAACCTTTATACCTTTTTTCTGGAATTGTTCAGCCATTTCAACCGGTACGATATTGCAGCCACCTGAGGAAATCACTAGGGCAGTATCTTTTTGGTCAATTCCAAAATTACGCAGAATGCGCTCTGCCAATCCAGGAACATTTTCCAAAAACATGGCTTGGCGCTGTCCGTTCGCCCCCGCGACATTATTGTGGTAGGTAAGCGATAATTCCACGATAGGATTAAAGCCAGGAAAGGACCCATAGCGAGGCCATAATTCCTCAGCCATAATCCGGCTATGTCCCGTCCCAAACACATGCACCATCCTGCCAGCCAAGATGCTTTGTGCAAACCACTGAGCCGCTATAACCATTTTTTCCTGCTGCGCCTCGACTTTATCTGCGATCGCCCTACATTTTTCTACATAAGATTTGATGACATTCATGATTGAATAAGATTTTATATTAACTATCCTGCATCCTGGCAAAACAGGCAGCNNTAAATTATTTTGATTAACTGTCCTGCGTCAGGGCGAAACAGGCTGCTCCAATGGCTCCTGCCATATCACCAAATTGTGATTTCAGGATAACCGTTTTATTACCTCCTGCGCGCCATTCATACTGGGATAAAAAATTCTCAAGCGGTTCAAACAAATCCTTACCTGCTTCGGTGATACCCCCGGCAAGAATGACGCATTCCGGCGACAATACATTTGTGACGCATGCAATGCCAATTGCCAGTTTTTTTACTGAAGTCAACCATACTGTCCTTGCAAAATGATCACCATTCCTATAGGCATCCAGTAATTCGTAAGTATCCCTGAATCTGCCTTGGGATCTTTTTTGAATAGTGGCATTGCCAATGGCATCCTCCAGACTTCCGGGCATTCCCGTAACATCAGGTTCTCCTTCATTATCCAGGGTAATGTGACCGATATGACCTGCCTTCTGAAAACTGCCCTGGTATGGTTTTCCATCGATAAGAATGGCGCCGCCCACTCCTGTTCCCAGTGTGATCAAAACGGCATTTTTCATATTTTTCGCGACACCAAGTTTCGCTTCAGCCATCATCGCGCCAATCGCGTCATTCAATACCCATGTTCTGTGATTGATAAAGGATGACCAGTCAAAATTCTCCAGTCCCTGCAATCGTCCAGGCATAAAGGCAATGGCTGAATTCTTTTCGTTCGGAAGGCCTGGAGCGGAAATGCCCACAACATAATCTGAAGTTCCCAGATTGGATTTTAATTCTTCTATGCACGCAGCCGTTGCCTTTTTCCAGGCGGAATCATCTCCATCTTGGGTCGCTGTATACAACTGCTGAAGGATTTTCCCCTCTTTATCCAATGCCACCGATTTGATTCTTGTGCCGCCTAAATCAACCCCTATTAATGCTTTCGACATGTTCGTTTTTTAATATTGTCCATCAGTAACGCTCCAGCCCCCGTCCACTGCAATCACCTGCCCGGTAATAAATCTGGAATGATCAGATAATAAGAAAACGGCAGCTCCATCCACGTCTTCCGGTATTCCTATTCTGCCTCCGTCCAGGGGTTGTTTGGTTTGTATGAATTGCATGATGCCCTCATCGGCAACAGCTCTTTGAGACATAGGAGTTTTTACCAACCCAGGTGCGACGACATTGATCCTTATATTATACTGGGCATAATAGGCAGCCATCGATTTACTGAGTCCGATGACCGCAGATTTGCAGGCCGCGTACGCATGCGTGGTAAAATATTTTGGAGATGGGGAAAATCCCAGGACNNGGACTGAGCCCATATTTAGGATCGCGCCTCCTTGCTTATGATTTATAAAAAAATTTAAGGCAGCCCTGTTGGAAAACATCAGGCTCGTCAGATTGAGCTCAAGTGTCTGATGCCAGCCATCTGTTGTCATCTCATGCAGAGGGCTATCACCAAATTTTCGCCCGCTGCCACCAGCAACATGGTACAAGCCATCAAAACCGCCATATTGATCAACGCAAGCCCGTATGGCCTTTTCTGCAACCAGTTCCTCCTTGGCATCTCCGTTTACTACCTTCCCCTTATCCTTAAATTGTCTGCTTGCTTCTTCCGACTGTTCAGGATTTCTGCCGACGGCTATTATGCTGGCACCTTCTTCGAGACAGGCCAGGGAAGCTGATAATCCCAGGCCATCGGTACCACCCATTATAACAATCCTCTTGTTTAAAAGCCAATGTTTTGCCATGTTGATTAGAAAAAAATACTGCTTTTGAAATTAGAAGGCCGCAATTCCACCTAGCAGATTAACAAATAATAACCGGCTTCCAGATGATAGCCCTGATTTTGTCAAACCAAAAATAGAGTAATATTTAATCTGTTGGGCCATTGAATCAGCTTTAGGTGATAAGACTCCAGCTTTTATCATTGGATATTATTCACATTTGTGTAACTACAATTTGTTTGATTTGACTTTCCATTTGTTACTTTAAATGCCTGCTTCAATCTGGATGAAAACAAAAACCTAGATTCAACACGATTCCTTCGCAAAAATAATGAAGCAGAAAATGAAATAAGACCCTACCTGCAGGATATTAGAGTCGAAGGTTTATTCAAGATAGGGATTGACAAGCCAGGACAAGCCAGGATGTCTTGATTCAATTTTTTAAAATATCTCTTTTGAAAATCACTTAAATTGTAAGACTAAATTGATTCAGTAAACCTTAGTTATGAACAATCAAACAGGCTACCCCAAAACGCTGCCGATCTTTATTGGGCTCTATATTGGGCTCTTCTTTCCTTTTCAGCTTCTTTTTGCCCAAGAAATCGGGTTGGAATTATACAGCATGCGTAATCAGATTAAACAGGATATTCCTGGCACGCTGGCTATCATAAATGGCTGGAACATCAAGGAAATTGAAGGTGGAGGAAGTTATGGTCTGCCGAGGGAGGAGTTTAAAAAACTACTTCGGCAAAATAATCTGAAAATGGTAGCTGTGGGAGCAGATTTTGACCAATTGTCCGCCAATCCCCAAGCTGCAATAGAAGAAGCAAATGCTTATGGTGCAAAGTATATTGTATGTTTCTGAATCCCCCACAAAGGCGATGAATTCAATATAAATGATATTCGAAAGGCGGAACATGTCTTTGATTCGGCAGGAAAAATCATAAGTCAAAATGGCCTCAGTCTTTGTTATCATCCTCATGGATATGAATTTAGACCTTATGGGAAAGGAACTTTATTTGATCATCTGGCAGGACATACCGATCCTCATTACCTTAATTTTGAAATGGATGTTTTTTGGGTTAAACATCCAGGACAGAATCCTGTCGCGTTATTAAGGAAATATCCAAGACGATTTCCCCTTTTGCATCTTAAAGACAGAAAGCCAGGAACAATTGGCAACCAAAATGGTCGTGCCGATGAGGAAACGAACGTTGTATTGGGCCAAGGAGATGTTGGTATCGAAGCTATTATGAAAGAGGCTATTCGGGATGGGGTAAAACATTATTTCATTGAAGATGAATCGGTAAAATCGGAAGAACAAATTCCTAAAAGCCTTTCCTATTTACGAAAGTTGGCTTCAAAATAGACAGTGAATAATTTGAAAATATCGATAGTTCGAACGTTAATAAAACCCCAAATCGGCATAATTAAATCTTTTGTATAAGGGCTTTGGCAAAATTTAATGCGATATTAAACTTCTATTACAAAACAAACCTGCCATGTCTAAAGGAAGTTACTCCGGCCTGTTATTTTTTTTAGCATTTTCGTCAATGGCTTTTTCCCAGCAACAAATGGTTGGTAAGATCGAAAAAAAGGGAAGCACTGAAATTTTGATAGATGTCAACGTTACAAATCTTAGCCAGAAAAAATATAATGTATCTGATCTGGGCGGTAATTATAGAATTCCTGCCTTACCAGGGGATACGGTGATCTTTTCTTCGTCTGGATATCTGCCTGACACTCTTTTCGTGAGCCAATCCATGTTTACTGATAATTACCTTGTTCAATTAAACCCTCGCATAATTATTCTCCCTTCCATAAACGTAGACGAAATGAAAAATTTTGAATTAGATTCAATAAAAAGAAGGGAGGACTACAGGTTTATTTACGAAAAAAAACATCCCGTCAAACTTTGGAATGAAAAAAGGCCGGGAGACGGGCCAGGATTAAATTTCAGCCCGATAGGCTACCTTTCAAAAATTGAAAAACAAAAAAGAAGGTTGAAAAAAAGACTGAGACTGGAAGAAGAGGTGGAATACATTGATTATAAATTTTCGCCCTACCGAATTGCCCAACTCTCCAGGCTAAGGGGAGATTCCTTACAAATATTCCTGCTTCGTTATAGACCCACCTACCAATTCTGCCGGATAGCGAGCAATCAGGACATTCTGATATATACCAATGACAAATTGAAATTATTCAGGAAAAGCAAACCGTGATATGAAATTTGAGATATTCAATCAATTCAGTCTGCCACTCCGAATTTTATGGAAAAAGGATTTTCACAAATATTCGACTAATTTATTTAATAAGCCCTTCCAATGCCAAATTGGTCACCGGCTTTCAGGAGGTTTTTTCCTTCAAAATCCACTTCAAGCATTTTTTCGCTTTGGACACGGGCTCCGGTTTCATCCCGGAGGCTTGTCAGAACCACCTTTTTATTCACGTCTATAATATCTCCAGTGGAAGGCAAGGCAAATTTTCCATCAATGCTGAATGTGATCCATCCCGGCTGATCACTTAATTTAATGCTTCCTGTCTGGGTGGCATTATTTTTACTAACATCAAAAATATGAATGGATTCATTGAACCCGTCTGCCAGCCAAATTTCCTTTTCTGTGGGTGTCAGTGCAATGCCATGGCTGGGACATCCATGCCTTTTCACGGGGCCTGAAAGGAATCCTTTTACTTCAACATGAGCCGTTTTTTTACCAGTTTGCAGGTCCCCGATCTCAAATCCCAGGAGGCTATCCACGTTAACAAAACAGCGGTTTTGTCTTGCATTGATTGTAAACGGCCTGACATGATTGGCAAAGGGACCCACTTCTTTAATAATGCTATGATCAGCAGAATTCACAACCGTTAAAAAGTCAGACCTTAATCCTTCGAGATATACTTTTTTTCCATCCAACCCAAAAACTGTATTATGGGATCCGGAATGGGTAACTAAGCGATGAAGAACATTCCCCGTTATTGCATCTACTACCTTCCAGTCGTCCCCTTCGAAAGAGGGAAGATAAATGGTTTTACCGTCCGGAGAAATGGACATCCGGTCACATCCACCGTCATAGAATCGCTCCCAAACCAGTTTTTCAGTAAGCAGGTCCAGGCAAAGCAGGGATTGAATGGTGCTGATGTAAATACAATGGGTGAATAAGCTCACTGCAATACCTTTGACATTAGAGGGCTGGCCTTTATTATCCAATCCGCCCGTGGCAATCCTTTTTACAAATTTAAAACCATCGTCCATGTCAAAAACCAGCAAGCCGTGTCCACCATATTGCAGGTAATTCCGAACCCCAGGTGTAGCGACATACAGGTAATGATGCTTCGGTAAAGGATGAGCCAAAAAAGCTGATACAAAAATGCTGAGTCCAGTCAATGGTAAGATAAAGGCGCTCCTCAGCCTCAAGGAAATATAATCCATCACAATTATGATTGTAGGTATGGCATTTAGAAAATATCTCATAAATTAAGAAAATATCAATAAAGTACAGAAAAAAAACCGCGCTATGAACAGATAAGCAACGGGTAATTATTTGTGGGCTGCAGGTATCAACGGCAGTGCATTTGTGGGTGAAAAATATAACATAACGGATGCTCCAAAAAAAGTAACACTACTTGCATCCGTTCTACCGCTGTAAAAATATTGTCCAAAATAAATATTGAAATGAATTTGCTGACTGAAGGCATACTCAATACCTGAAGTCAGCTCAGTCATCAGATTCTGTTTGGAATTGAAAATATAACCAATGCCGGCAGTAAAGGTATTGGTAAACTTACCCTGTTGAAATATGTTTAAATTTGGTCGCAATTCAAGATACACCGTTGTGTCCCTTCCTGTTACTTTACCCAGACTTGTTTTTCCCAGATCCAACCCCATACTAAAGACATCCCACTGTCTCCCAATTTCCAAAGCGATATTCGCTTTTTCATATAGCGTGCCCGGGCTATTTGTAAGCTGAGGAGCCAGTGAAATATAAGTTTGGGCTAAGCAGTTATCAGCAATAATTACCAATAGGACAACGATGTAAAGGCTTTTCATTTTCAATTCTATTTCAGAGATTTTTAATAGTTATTGTGAAGAACCATTTAAGGTCAACTTCTATGCATGCAATAACGAGAAAATACAATACATCAAAAAGTGTCAAGGGATTTCGAACCAGCTTAAATTCCAATTTAACTTCAGTCCTTGGCTTTGCTATCTGTCTGGATAGTTCTGGATTCAATATTTTTTAAAATTTGTAATATGATTTCATTTTGATTTTCAAGATGGATCAAAATTGTTTCATTCTCTATCTCCGACAATTCATTTATTTTCAAATCCGTTTCTGCCCTTATATCTGCGTGATGAGATTGCAAGTTTTGTCCAATCATGATCATGGGCATTAAGAACAATTGTATCATATTGGAAATAAATAACCAAAGAACGAAGGCAGGATAGGGGTCAAATCGAACATTTATCGGAGCAAAAATATTCCAGGTTAGCCAAAGAGCTGTCCAAAGAAAAATAATGACAAAGAATCCCATGCTGCCCACTTTATTTGTAATCCATATGGCCAACTTGTCAAGTGTTGAAACATTTTCCGTGTCTCCTTTAAATGTTTTCATATAGGCCTCTCTACGGCTTTTTAACTCTTCTAATTTAAGCGGTATTTTCTGCGACATAGAAAAAAATTTAATTTTTATAACTACAAATGATTCGAATCGATCATGCGACGTTTTAAATCATTAATCTGGATAAAATTGTTTTGTGAATTGATCACTTCATTAGCATGGGTTGTCCACTAATGTACGAAAAAGGTCAAATCTTTAGTATTTAGCCATCTACCATGAGATATATATTATGTCCTGAGGATTTAATTCGCAGTCTTTCCACTGAATGGTAATTGAAATAAAAAAGGAAAGCTTTTCGATCCTAATATTTTTTGCTGTCCAAAAATGATTGGTTATATTTAATTTGTACACAATCCTGGTCTGGACAAAAAAAATATTTATCATGAAAACAGGTAACAGAAGACAATTTATTTCCCAGAGTGTAATGGGATTAGGCGCTACAATGTTCTTATCAAAAATACCTGCCCATCTTGTTAATGAAATATCTTCTAATTTCAAAATGCAACCAATTGGGTTTCAGGTTTTCCCCATCAGGACCATGCTGGCCAATGATTTTGCCGGTACTTTAAAAATGATGGCGGGTCTGGGTTACCAAACGGTTGAAATGTGCTCCCCTCCTGGGTATATTGATGCAGGTTTTAGTCAGCTGGTGAACATGAAAGCTTCAGAAATGAAAAGAATTATAAGTGATTCCGGTCTTAGCTGTCCCAGTTGTCATTTTACTTTTGGAGAATTGAAAGATAAGCTCAGTGACAGGATTGAATTTGCCCAGCAATTAGGTTTGTCAAATATGGTTTGTTCCAGCTTCTGGTTACCTGATACCGCAACCATAAAAGATTATTTGGATGCTGCGGACACACTCAACTCAATTGCTGAAAAAATAAGTAAGGCTGGCATGCAAACCGGTTACCATAATCATGAAATGGAATTTGCCAAAAGAGATGGCGTGTTGATCTATGATGCGATGATGGGAGAATTAAACCCAAAACTGGTCAAGATGCAATTCCAGACAGAGGTAATAAACCTGGGTTACAAGGCTTCCACCTATTTTACAAAATACCCGGGAAGATTTATTTCCTCCCATCTTTCGGATTGGACGTCAGATAAAAAACAGGTGCCGATTGGCCAGGGTATTATTGATTGGAAAGAATTTTTTACAGCGGCTCAATCTGGAGGGGTGAAGAATTTTTTTGTAGAGATGGATTTAGCAACATACAAGGATAGTATAACATTTATTAATGGCCTTTTAGAAAGTGATAAAAAATTGTAATAATAAAAAATGGCTATTGGGAGATTTTAACAGATCAACAAAGGAAAATTGGGCCAAAGCATTTAGCGGCTATCGTTGGTAATTCAAACANNATCCGTGAAATATTACAAGTCACGCTATTTTCATTATTTCCGGATCATCGGCAGGATTTTCAATTTTTATCTTTCCTTTCTTATTTTATCCCTGTGCATGATTCCGCATTCACTTAAAGAGGGAAGGACATCGCCAAGCGTATTACTATATTCGGTAAGTTCGTATTCCACTACCACGGGTGTTTTGGTATAAACATTTCTCTTTACAAATCCATTAAGTTCCAGTTCCTTCAGTTCGTTGGACAATACCCTCGCGGAAATACCCGTAACCATACGCTGCAACTCATTGAACCTTTTCCTGCCATCCTGTAAAGCAAGGATTATTCTCGGCTTCCATTTACCCCCGAACACATAAATCGCATCTCCGACTGCTGCTAACCTGCCCTGACATTTTTTTTCAGAATGGGGGCTTTTACTATCAAGACTTTTCATTTAAAAAAATTAAACAAACCAAAAGGTTACCACTAACCTTTTGTAAACTACTAACAATTTATAATCTTATATAAGTACTTTTGCGTTACCAAAAACAAAATAAAGGCGCGAGGTCTGGCTCGCAAGCATTTTAAGGGGTTACAGCAATTTAACTGGCCAGGGCCCAGTGAATGGTTATTTATCAGGGGAATTCGTGACAGATTCGCTATTCCTGGCCTATTTCAAAAAGTACACCATCATATTTTTTGACTATTTCAACTTCAAATCCGGTAACACTTAATTCATTACCGGTTTTTACAACAATTATTTGCCCATCCATATGTTTAACCCTATATATTTTTACGGGGTCGAGATCTTGGATGGTAACCTGGCGTTTTGTTTCAACAGCGCCATGTCTGAAAACACCGACAATGCCGCCCGATCTTGTTTCAGTATTGATGCGTTGAAAACCATCCCACATACCTTCCATTGGTTCTCCGAAACCGTGCAAATCCTGCCGGTAGCTCATTATTTTGTAACGATTATCCATTAATTGGAGCCAGTCTGCAAAACCCTTGAATTTTTTTAACTCTGTTGCGGTTAATTTTCTTGGGTCTCCCAGCATAATTGGTAAAGCGCCAGCTAATGATTTGATGTGCAAGTCCCAGGAAGTATCCTGCATTTCAGGATTTCCAATAACCAAGGCCGCTGATGGCATAGCCGGGGAACGCCACCATGCCATGTTCCTGATTCGGAGGTCAACTTTCTCACCTGGACCGTTGAAGTTTGACAGCCAATTTCCTTCTGCATGTTTCAGCATAGCATAATCAATCGATTGCAAACCGCCCATTGTTTCAAATGTACAGTCTATGAAAAGGTTAGGTTTGGCAGCATGTAATTCATCAAACAACTTCCATACCTGCTCATAATTGGCATATAAAGATTCGTTATGGTCTTTATGGCCTGGGTGATTTGTGGCATAACAGCCCGATTCTTGGTTATTGAATCTATAAGGGCTCGTGACCACGGCAAAATCCAGCTTCATATATTCAAGTCCGTAATCAAGCGACAATTTCAATAAAACCTTTTTGATATAATCATACCAGCCGGTCGTAAAACAGGCTGTGAATTTGTCTTTTTCACCTGCTGCCTGTAAGGAAGTAGGCTTGCCGTTTTTATCGAGCACAAACCAGGCAGGGTGGGTTTTAAAAACATTGCTGTTGGGCGATGCACTGCCAACGCTTACCCATAACCCCGGCTTCATCCCCAGTGATTTGATATAGTCGAAAATTGGCTTAAGCCCATTGGGAAATTTCCTTTTGTCAATGACCCAATCCCCATAATTCTCCTGCCATCCGTCATCAATCACAAATTCTTTTATTCCAGCCTCTGCCGCCGATCTCGCCAATTCCATTACCAGCTTCTCATTAATATTGGTCTCAAATGGTTCCCAGGTATTATAAACGATTGTGGGTTTTTGCTCTAATTCAAAAAGACGGACGCCCAAATGTTTGCGCACAAATTCCGGCACAACGGTATTGAGCATTTCATCAGGGTCCTTATGGTTGTTGTATACCATGGTAAATACGTGCGGTGTTGCAAAGGAATCGCCCTTGTTGATATATTTTCTAAAAGGATAGCGGGCATCTTTATGTGTTAGACCGCAGTAAATAGAACGATCTCCCCAAAACACGGAAGTTTTTTTTATGACACCTGCCGATTCATTACCGATTACGATCCCTTGCTGCCAGTCGCTATTATGAACAGTAAGCAAAGCGTCCTGCATAGTACCGCTATAGGGGCCAATTGAGCGCCTCCTCCCATAATCATGACAGACCCAACTAAATGTAGTCGCCCAATAATCCGTTATTTCAAATCTCTCCACATCGAGGGATTCCAATTTAATTGGTTCCTGGGAAAGATTTCTAGTGATTAATCTTTTACGGACTACAGGCAAACCGGGATAAAGTAAAAATTGTATGGTAAGCCCAATCTTTTTATCCGTACTTAAAAGCGATACAGCCGCACCATCGCCTAATTTTGCGTCGGTAAATTTTTCAATGCCCTTTAATAACCATTTTTCTTTACCACAATAAACTTTATCGTTTATTTCAAATTGAAAATCGGTATTTACGGTATCAAAATATTTAAATCCGCCCTCAACAGGTTGATAAAAAATTGTAACAAAATTCCCTTTTTTTGAAGGGAGTTCAATGATTCTTTTTACAAGGCCGTTGTTTAATTCCAGCTCAAACTTGTTCCATGAAGCGTAAGGTTGAGCCGTAACAGTTGAAATTAAGGTAACCAGAGACAAAAACAGGGGCCCCTTGTTTTTTTTCATAATAGGTTTTTCAAATTAATTTTGTCAAAGTTATTGAACCTGGTCCTTTATAATTTCTAAAATGCCGTATCCAACCGGGAAATATAAAAATGCTGTCGGTTCTATATTCGAAAAATAGGATGCCTAATAGAAATAACTGGGGCCAACCAGTTAATAAGGCTAAATCAACCATCGAAATTGATGGCTTTAGCGTTTTTCGCTATTTATGATTTCACAAAGACAGACCAGCACAATTATTAAAGGAATGTATTATCCTCCCTGGATAAGCTTCCAATGGATAAATAGAATGGAAACTTGGGGGTGGTTTAAAAACTCTGAAGCGATATTGATAAGATTCTGACAATCGCTGCCGCGTTCCTGCAGGAATATCTGGAACCTTTATCGGAGCCTTCCGTTCCTTTACAATCGGAGTATTTCCGGACCCTATAATCAGGCAGGCATCCTAGTTTACCTTTAGAATTCTTACAGTTTTGTTGATCTTATATTGGTTGTAACTGTAAATTCTTATAAAATAAATGCCTTTTGCAAGCCCTGATAAATCTATAACCGTACCATTCTGGAGGCTCTGATTTGTTTGTAACTGCCTCCCCTGGGCATCCATTATCTCTATATTCAACAAACGCATGCCGTTGATATTCCAGCTCAAATTCAGGGCCTCCCCTACGGGGTTCGGATAAAGATTGATGTATTGACCATTACCTAAATTTATCATGCCGGTTAATTCAAAATTGTAGGGAATCGAAAAATCACTCATGCAACCATTTAGGGTATTTCTTACCGTATAGCTGCCACTTTGCGAAGGTTGATAGGTTTGATCTGTAGCACCTGTAATTATATTTCCATTGAAATACCATTGATTACCAGTTGTGTCACTTGATACAAGGCCGTTGTTTTCATTTCTTGTTATACCTGGCGATGGAACAGTTAACACGGTTACACTTATCCCGGAAATAGATGAGGTGGTAATCCCATTAGCAGTCACTTTTACAGTATAGGTGCCGCCCGCATTCGCCTGATAAGTATTGGAAGTATCTCCATTAATTGCAATTCCATCTTTATACCATTGATTATTGGCAGCGGCAGTAGAGGAGAAAATTACAGATCCGTCTTTGCAGAAAGCAGAAGGTCCCCCGGCATTAATTTCAGGAATAAAATTAAAGCTTCCAATACGACCTGTTCCAAAAGGGGATGTGACGGTGATATCTCCGGATGCTCCTGCCCCAACCACCGCATCGATCTCTGTGGATGAAATAACCCTGAATGAATCGGCAGAAGTCCCGCCGAAACTTACAGAAGTAGCACCTGTAAAATTATTGCCGGTAAGCTTGATCAGGGTCCCCATCACGCCCGTCGTGCTGGACATAGATGCAATTTCCGGGGCGCCTATTTTGTTTATTAATATGGTGACAGTATTAAGAACGGTATTAACAACTGCCAGGTCAGGCTTGCCGTCTCCGTCCAGGTCACCTATACTAGCGTAGGTATCAAAATTGCCTGTTGTAAAATCTACATTGGGTGCAAAAGAAAAGGCTCCATTTCCGCTATAAATATTTTCAAGTAGAGAGATATCCCCCAAAAGGCCTCTTCCGGCACAAAGGTCAATTTTCCCGTCACCATTCAGGTCGCCAAAAGAAATAGTCGATGTTGCCAATGGGTAATCCTGCCTGCCGCCTAATAAAACAGAGCCGGTATTGCTGTAATTCTTAAAAAATGAAATGGTGCCCGAAGTATAATTTGCCACTGCCAAATCAAGTTTACCATCTCCGTCCAGGTCGCCGGTAGTAACATATGTTGGGTTTACGCCTACTGCATAGTCAATCTCAGGCCCCAACGAAAGGTTTCCTCCTGTGCTCATATTCCTGAATATTGAAATACTGTTGCCACTGAAATTGGAGGTAATAAGATCAGGTTTCCCATCATTGTCCAGATCAGCAGTCGCGATATTATCGGGGTGGCTCAGAAGTAGATAGTCCTGTTTTGCAGCAAAGGAAATGGTCCCCGTTGATAAGGTAATATTTTGGAATATTGAAAATATACCGGAGTTACCGCTTGTTACGATAAGATCAGGTTTACCATCTCCATTCATATCTGCAATACAAATACCGATTGAGCCATTACCCGTAGAATAATCTGCTTTGGGTGCAAATGAAATTATCCCATTTGTGCTCGTATTTTTGAATATTGAAATTGAGCTTGCGTTCCCTGCATTAAAATTAACCACTACTATATCAGGTTTCCCGTCTCCATCCAGGTCACCAATAGCCACTCTCTTGGGATCTGGGCCAGTACTCAGGTCTATTTTTGTGTTAAAGGAAACAGCTCCTACCCGGCTTAGATTTTGCAAGATCGAAATACTGTTGCCAATGCTATTGACCACGATTAAATCAGACTTGCCATCCCCATCCAAATCACCAATGGAAATTGCGGAAGGATATACTCCTGTCCCATAATTGCCAACCACAGAAAACGAACTGGCCGATATCGCACGGTTGCTGCTTGGAAAGGTTACAGTAAATGGAAGCGTTGAAAAAGCAGTAAGATTATTAGTGGTAACACTAATAGGTTGGTAGGTGGCTCCAGTAGGAACGATAACATCTAATTGTACGGGAGTAGCAGAAGATATGACGGCCTTTACCGCACCAAAGAAAACAATATTCCCTGAGAGGGAGGGATCGAAGTTCATCCCGGAGATTGTAATAACAGATCCGGCTGGGCCTGAGGTGGGTGTAAAGGTAGTAATACTCGGCGCTCCGTAGCTAAATCCTTGCTGTGTCGCTGTTCCGCTGTCGGTCGTAATGGTCACACTTCCGCTGGATCCTGTTCCGACGGTTGCAGTTACGCTTGTCGATGAACCTATTGTAAAAGATGATGCCGGGATTCCGCCGAATTTCACATCAATAACATGAATAAAATTTGAGCCCGTAATTGTTATAATCGTCCCGGTAACACCGACAGTTGGTGTGAAAGAGGTTATAATTGGGCCATTGAAACTAAATCCTGCAAGTGTTGAGGTTCCGTAACTTGTCGTTATGGCTAGCCCACCACTTGCCCCCGCTCCCACAATTGCAGTAATGCCCGTGGATGAATCAACGGTGAAGGAGGAAGCTGGCGTACCACCAAATGTAACGCCTGTAGCCCCGGTAAAATTAGAACCCTTTATTTTTACTACTGTGCCGCTGATACCCGAAGTCGGAGTAAATGAATTGACAACTGCAGCAAGGTTGGCATTGATAATATTCCTCAAAACGCAAACAGCTGTGGAAGCCGAATTTGCTGCCACTATATCGGGTCTTCCATCTCCGTCCAGATCGCCGATGGCTACATAAAAAGGGTCAGTATCCACATCATAGTCAACATGAATTTCAAAGGAAATCGCACCCACTGTGCTTATATTTCTCAAGGCTGAGACATTGTTCGTAAACCGGTTAGACGTTACCATGTCCGGCCTGCCATCTCCATCCAGATCACTGATGGAAACACAAACTGGATAATTCCCTGTTGCAAAATTTTGTTGTGAACCAAAGGAAAGATTTCCCGGAGTACTCGTATTTCTAATAACGGTCACAGAATTGGAAGAGCTGCTTGCTGCTGCGAGGTCGGGCTTGCCATCCCCATCCAAATCGCCAACAGAAACGACGAAGGAACCCGCAAGTGTTGCATAATTTATTGGCTGATCGAAGGAAAGGACCCCAGCCGTGGATGTGTTTTTCATTACAGACAACGCCGAGCTAGACCCCTGCGTTGTTATTGCCAGGTCAGCCTTACCGTCTCCATCCAGGTCCGCAATGGCAATACTATATGGATTCGTGCCGACTGTAAAATCAATTCTCGCATCAAATGATATATTTCCAGGGGTACTTGTATTTCTGTAGACGGATATCTGGTTTGCGCCATTATTTGCGATTACAAGATCAGGTTTCCCGTCACCATCCAAATCCCCCACTGCAACAGAATAAGGCCCATTGACAACAGGAAAATCCATCTTTGCAGAAAATGAGATGCTACCAACTGTACTCGTGTTTCTGAAGACAGAAACAGAGTTAGTTCCATTACTATTCGTAAGCACTATATCCGGTTTGCCGTCCCCGTCCAGATCACCTAGCGCTGTACCTTCGTGATTATTTCCAGTGGCTGCCAGATCCAATTCCGTTGCAAAAGATATATTTCCGCCGGAGCTTGTGTTTCGAAATACGCCAGCGGTATTTGAACTTCCTTTAGAAACAAATAGATCGGGTTTACCGTCTCCGTCAAGATCAGCCAAAATATCGCTATGCGGATACATTCCCGTTTTAATATCCGACTTTGGCATAAAAGAAGTCGATATGAATGGACCCCCTCCTCCCGCAAATGTTACAATAAAGGGGTTAATAGAATAGGCTGTGAGGTTATTGGTGGTAACGCTGACTGGCATATAGGTTGCCCCAGCCGGAACTATAATAATCAGAGTAGTATCTGTAGCGGTCGATACATTGGCTTTTACCGCACCCATAAAGACGATATTATTGGTCGAGGTTGTGCTAAATCCTGTCCCCTTTATGGTTACAATTGTCCCAATGGGACCTGAGCCTGGAGCAAAATTGTTAATAACGGGTTGGGCAAAAACTTGAAGTACATTGAATAATATGCCGATAAGAAAAAAAATGAATTTTTTCATCAAGGTGGTTTATGAACTTGGGGTTATTTACAAACAAGATAATAAAAATAGTTCAATAAAAGTAGCCGCATTCGCAGGAAAAAATGGCCGCTATCGGCAACGAAAAACCGAAGAAGGCAATTGCCTTTTTTGTTCTTCATCCCAGGGTTGGCAATAGCTTTTGGAGATCACCAAAAAAGATGAAATGTCAGGAAAAAAAAGAACCTCTCAATCCTTCACCTTATTAAACAAGTCAATGCCTAACACCTCCACCTGTATAACAGCTCCTTCCTTGTTTTTAATAATCTGAAGTGGATAGGATTGATCGTTATTATAAAAATATGTTTCTGTTTGGGGTTCAAGGATTATTTCCTTACCGTCCCAAAGCTGTTTTACAACCAAATTATTTTCCTTTGCTGTTATTTGTAAATAATTATCCAAATCATCTTTGAATTGGAATTTTCCTTCAAGCGCCTTTAACTGCTCATAGGTAGGATGATACTTTTTCACTTTATCCCACAGATCCCTTTTAAATGCCAACACCTGTGTGATCTCCCCGTTCTTGTCCTTTGTGAATGTCAGAGAAAATAATGGCACCACCTTACTAAAAAATTGTAATTCAGATTGCGGCACAAAATGGATTTCATTGCCATCCCAATGCTGTTTTAGAACCAAAATATTCCCCTTTACGGTAAACTGTATAAATCTTCCGCTATCATTTTGAAACTGGTATAAACCTTCGAACGGTTTGAGTTGCTCTGGTGTATGTTCCATCTCTTTTTTTACCTCAGGCTTATAACCCTTCACTCTATTCCATAAATCATCGCCACCAACGTATACTTGGGTAACGGAACCTGTAGAGTCCTTTCTGAACTTAATACGCAGGGGTCCGTTTTCACCTGCTTTATTATTAACAAAAATCAAGTCTGATTCTGCTGTCAGTCGTATTTCTCTGTTATTCCAGAGTAGTTTAGCAACAAGTCCATTCTCTTTTGGAGTGAACCTTACATACATATCATGATTACCGGAAGATTGGAATACCCCTTCGAGTGCTTTTGCTTGTTTCGGGGTCAGCTGGACAGTGGTTTTTGTTCCAGCAGCCTTCTTTGCTTCCTGGGCCAGCAAGACCTGAACATTAAAAAGATTAGCACCCGTACAAATCACCATAATAAGCGAGACTGCTAAGGGATACCCGAATAAATTACTTTTGGAAGATCTATTGAATTGCATCATTGTAAGCAGGAATAATAGGTTTAATAAAATCTATCAGTAGGCAAATTGCTAAAGTTGTCCTTAACTGCTATGTAAAAAA
>PLCH01000148.1 GCA_003135585.1 Chitinophagaceae bacterium | reverse complement strand
GAAATGATTAAGGCCATCCTGGAAGTAAGTAATGGCAACAAATATATTTGCGACGAAATCAAAAATATTATTTCTGAGCAATTATTGGAGGATAATCCGAACTCTCCCAATATCAACGCTTTGACAGAAAGGGAAATGCAGATCATTAACCTGATCAAGGAAGGTTTCTCCTCCAAAGAGATTGCTGCCAACCTTCAGATATCTTTAAAAACGGTGGAAGTGCACCGTCATAATATCCTCAAGAAATTGAAGCTTAAAAATTCAGCTTCCCTGGTAAACTTTATCCACAACAATTCTAGCTATATTTGAAATTAGCCGTAACTTTGCGCTTTATTTTTTTCCATGAGCGATGAAATAAAACATGAATGCGGATTAGCATTCATCAGGTTACGAAAACCCTTCTCCTATTATTTACAGAATTATGGCACCGTTCTGTATGGTTTGAACAAGCTGTATCTCCTAATGGAAAAGCAACACAACCGAGGGCAGGACGGCGCCGGAGTGGCTGCTGTAAAATTGAATATAGAACCCGGGCACCCTTTTCTTCATCGCCTGCGCAGCAATGCCAATCAACCCCTGGCCGACATATTCTCCAAAATCATGGGCGAAGTAAACGAGTTGGAAAAATACCAGCCTGAAATAGCTAAACATCCCGGACTCATGAAAGGACATATCTCCTTTCTGGGTGAATTGCTGTTGGGGCATTTGCGTTACGGAACACATGGGAGGAATAATGTTGAATTCTGCCATCCTTTTATAAAACGTCATACCATTCCTGCACAGAATCTGGCTTTAGCGGGTAATTTTAATTTGGTTAATACGGATGAATTATTCGCATTGGTGAATGTTGAACCGGGAGACTTTCAAAAACAAAGTGACCTGGCGGCCATGATGGAAGTGATTCATCATTTTCTGGNNATGACGAAGCTACTCCGGGCAACCTGGACATTGTAAAAATTCTGCAAAAGGCCGTAAGCCTTTTTGATGGCGGATTTTCGGTGGGAGGACTAATTGGAAACGGGGATGCATTTGTTTTCCGGGACGCAAACGGAATCAGGCCGGCGTATTATTATATTAACGATGAAGTAATCGTAGCGGCCTCTGAAAGATCTGCCATCCGGACTGTATTTAATGTGGGGGAAAATGAAGTCCTCGAGCTTATGCCCGGAATGGGTCTCATCGCAAAAGCAGACGGGAAGGTTTCGATCGAAAAGATACTGGAACCAAAAGAAAGAAGGGCCTGCAGCTTCGAACGCATTTATTTTTCCAGGGGCAGCGATGAAAAAATATACNNGAAAGAATCGCCTTAGGTTACAATTTGAGCGAACAGATTCTGAATGCGATAAATCACGATCTAAAAAATACCATTTTTTCATTTATTCCCAATACAGCAGAAGTGGCTTTTTATGGTCTATGGAAAGGAATGGACGATTATTTAAAACGGGTGGTCATTCAACGCATACTTTCCTGGGGAAATGATATAACCGAAGAGAAGTTATCGGTTATGATCAACCGAAAGATTCGCATTGAAAANNCTTTTATTACCGAAGATGTAAGCCGCAACGAAATGGTCCAGCATGTCTACGATGTCACATATGGAACGGTTCAAAAAGACACAGATACCCTGGTGGTCATTGATGATTCCATTGTACGCGGTACCACCCTTAAAGAAAGCATTGTGAGGATGTTGGCTAGGCTGGAACCCAAAAAGATAATCGTTGTTTCTTCCGCCCCGCAAATCCGTTACCCGGATTGTTATGGGATAGATATGAGCAAGCTGGGTGATTTTATTGCTTTTCGGGCCGCCATCGCGCTCATGAAGGAGAATGGAAAAGAAGCCTGCCTCCATGAACTTTACAACAATTGTAAGGAACTGCACCGGATGGGACAACTCCATTCCGAAAATATGGTAAGGCAGGTATACAAACCCTTTAGCACCGAAGAGATTTCCAATAAAATTGCCCAATTGATAACACCACCTGAAGTCCAAACCCCTGTCCAGGTGATCTATCAGACAATTGAATCCCTTCACAAGGCCTGTCCCACCAATACAGGGGACTGGTATTTTACCGGTAATTACCCTACTCCCGGAGGCAACAGGGTTGTTAACAAGGCATTCATGAATTTCATGGAAGGAAAGGATGTCCGCGGCTATTAATTACTGAACCGTTGGCCGCACATACTGCAATATGAGCCGGTAAAGATTCTCAGGATTAAAAGGCTTAACCACGATGTCTGTAAGGCCGGATGCGTAAACATCCTCCTCCACATCCTGGATGGTATTGGCCGTAAGCGCTATGATGGGCAGGGTTTCTCCCCTTCCCCGAAATAGTTCAGTTGCTGTATATCCGTCCATCACCGGCATGTGCAAATCCATTAAGATCAGACTGTGTTTGCCCGGGTTAAAAATATCCAATGCCTCCTGGCCGTTAGTAGCCACGTCAATCTGAGCGCCGCCATTCTGAAGGATGGTTTGGGCTATTAAAATGTTCAGAGGATTGTCTTCCACCAACAGGATTGACAGACCCTGGAGTTGTCTGCAGTTTTTTTCAGTGTCCACCCTGACCGGTTTCTGGGCAGCCATATTCTCATCGCTCAAAGGAAATGTCTGTGAAAAATAAAAAACTGCCCCCCGGCCCGGTTCGCTACGAAGCATCAATTTTGAACCTTGTAGCTCCAGTATTTTCTGGCTGATGGATAAACCCAGTCCTGTACCGCCATAGCTTCTGGATGTGGAGGAATCCGCTTGCGTGAAGCGTTCAAAAATCAATTGTTGTTTTTCCAGTTCAATTCCTATTCCCGTATCTTCCACTGAAACCTTAACGGTGATTCCCTCAGCCGTCTGCGCTGAAACCTGAAGATTCACGTGAACCCATCCCTGCTCCGTAAATTTAATCGCGTTGTGAACGAGGTTGGTAATTACCTGGGCGATGCGGGTTGGATCGCCCATCACTTTTTGATCCAGCTTTTCATCTGTGATCAATTGCAGGTCAATTCCTTTTTCAACGGCTGCCGTTTTAAAGCCTGCAACGATATTCCCAGAAATGACAGCCAGATCCATACTGATGTGCTCAAAATTGATTTTTCCTTCTTCTATCTTATTATAATCAAGGATATTATTGACGATTGATAAAAGATTATTGGTAGAAAAAAGCAGCACGTCCAGATTTTTTTCCTGATCCTTTCTTGGTTGATTGCGAAGCAGCAGATGGGTTATTCCGATGACTGCGTTTAAGGGTGTGCGTATCTCATGGGACATGGTTGACAGGAATTCCGATTTTGCCTTAAAACCCTGTTGGGCCTGTAAAGTCGCCAAGCGGAAACTTTGTGCGAACCGGTAGGACAAGGCAAGGGATTGCAGAAAGAAAAGAGCTATGTATCCTGCGAAAACAAGACCTTTTTCAGACTGCAGCAATCCAAAATAATTCAGGTTAATCAACAGGAAAATCAACAATACTACGACCGAACTAAGCAGGGCATAGGTTGACCCGCTTCTTTTACTCAATGCCGCTTTAAAATAAACAAAGAGCGCATAGGCAATAAATAAAAACATGGATCCAAGAAAAACAGTAAGAAACCTTGTAAAAAACAGTGTGCTGGTAAAAACAATCAGGACCGAAAACAGCAAGCAAAACCACTCCGCTATTTTCATGACCAGATGATGGGCGTCAGCGGGATAAAGCTCCCGTGTATATCTTATAAATAAAGCGACCCCAAGGGACAAAGAAAGATATTCTATCCGGATGGTGACAAACCAGTTCAAATCAAGAAAGAGCGTATGTAGAACATATCCATCCGAGCCAATCATCCGATAACTGTACAATATGCAAAAAAGTGAAAAATAAAGAATCGCCTTATCTTTCCGGCCAAACAAATACAAACCCAGGAAAAATAATCCTCCCATAAATAAGCACCCGGTCAGGAACAGGTCATAAGAAGCTTCCCGGTTCTTTTTTAGAAAAAGCTGGTCTTTATCACCAATTATTATTTCCTTATAAGTGCCCCCTCTGGCATGCCAGTAATTTGCAACTTGGAAAAGCAAATGAAGGGTATCGGATATTCCCGGAGGCAGGGCAATGGTCCGGGAAGCCCAGAAAGGCTTGGACAAAGAGGCTGATTTACCAACCCTTCCATTTTCTATTTGAAGGACTCCATTTACATAGAGTTGGTAAGCGCAATAGGTGTCGGGAATTTCCAGGCCCAGACGGGGCCTTTGTTTCGGTAATAAAATCCTAAGGGTATAACTCGCATAGCCCTGCGAGGGAATTGGTTTTCCATCCATCTTGTTCTCACTCCAAAGTGAGGGGAATTGAATAAATCCGGAGGGTTCGGGCAACGAATCAGCATCCAGCAACTGCTTCCAAAAAAATCCCCAATTACCGCCCAGGGAAATTGGATCCTTGAAATTAGTNNAGCCAATAGCGTATAAAAAAAAGCTCGCTGACAAAAATATAATTACTCGGCTAGAGGTCATTTTCATAAAATACGGGAACTCCCACTTGATGGAATCAATTCTTTGAGTTACGTCATAGAACGCTCATTCATAGAATTAATGATGCCATAGACCAAAATAATAGGTACTATCATTCAGGTATAAGATCCGGTAAGGGTATACACCTAAGAAATTAAAAGAAAACCGAATACCTGGTAAAAAAAAGCCACCTCCTTTGGAAGTGGCTTTTGGCTGGCCAAAAGAATGTAATATTTAGTTAGGATTTTTTCTCAAGTAAATTAAAGAACTGATCAAGCTGTGGCAGAATGACTATTCTGGTCCGGCGGTTGGCTGCACGGCCTTCCTTGGTGTCATTTGTGGCAACCGGAACATATTCACTGCGTCCTGCAGCAGTCATATGTGCAGGTGGGATGCCGTATTGTTTTTGAAGAATTCTGATCACGGAGGTTGCCCTCTTTACACTCAGGTCCCAATTGTCTATCATGATGCCTTTGTTATGGAGCTCAACATTATCCGTATTCCCTTCAACCATAAATTCGATATCCGGTTGGGTTTTCAATACCTGCGCAACTTTTGCTAAAACTGCTTTTGCCGGTTTTGTCACATCAAAACTACCACTATGAAATAAAAGCTTATCGGAAATATCAATAAAAATCACTCCTTTATCTACTTTAATATTGACATCGCTATCGGCCATATTGCCTATGGCACCCTTTAAATTCATTACCAGAGCCATGTTCAGAGAATCCTTACGTGCCATGGCGGCCTGAAGGTCTGTGATATAGGCATCCTTGGCTCCGATATTGTCGAGTGATTTTTTTATACTTTCTGCCTGTGCGCTAGATATCACAGACATATCCTGCAATTGTTTCAAAGTTTGGGTATTGTTATCTTTCAGATAAGACATCTGCTTATTCAGGTCGTCCAGCTGACCCTGAAGGGCAGCTTTTTGCTTGGAAACATCTGCACTTGCATCATTACATGATTTCAGAGCACCCTGCAATTTTGCGTACTCTGCGCTCAAGGAATCAAACCTGGCTTGATCTTTGGCTTGTGCGGCTTTAAATTTTTTCGTGCTGACACACGAAAAAAGCATTAGGGAACAAAGGACAAAAACTAAGACTTGTCTAAGGCTCATAAGAATTGTTTTTTAGGTTAAATTGAATATTAATTTGTATAAAATGTATTGTATTTTATCTTCTTATAGAAACTTTTCAATTCATATCTTACAAAAGGCATACCAATCGGA
>PLCH01000632.1 GCA_003135585.1 Chitinophagaceae bacterium | reverse complement strand
GGCTATACCCGACGGGACGGTTTTTGGCGAACTGGATCTGCCGGAAAACGACAATTGTACCAATGATTAGCATAGCAGATACGGTAAACTGCAGTACTACCAGGATCTTACGCGGAACGGCAGCCAGGCGTCCTACCCTGAATGACCCCTTCAACACTTTTATAGGCTTAAAAGAGGATAAATAAAAAGCAGGGTAACTGCCTGTGATCAGTCCTGAGATTAAGCTAAAGCCTACCACCATTATCCAGAATAAAGGATTGCTCCATAGAATGGACATGTCCTTATCGGCTACCCCGTTAAAAAAAGGAAGGCTTAATTGCACCAGAAGCAATGAAAAGGCAAACGCGATCATGACGCAGAGCAATGATTCGCTAAAGAATTGATAAATAAGCTGGCTGCGCAGTGAACCTATTGCTTTGCGAATACCTACTTCACGCGCCCGTTTCTCTGATCGCGCAGTACTCAGGTTCATAAAATTGATACAGGCCAAAAGCAATACAAATACACCGATTATCCCGAAAAGCCACACGTATTGGATGCGGCCGCCTGTATTGATGCCGTTCTTAAACTCATCATACAAATGCCATTTGTCCATGGGCTGAAGGAATAATGCAGGTTTCTNNTGAAAGCTGCGCGCTTACATGGTGGAGTTTGACATCCCTTATCTTTAGTGATAAGCTGGCCAGGTCAGCATGGTCGGCCAATTGAACATACAGGGATGCAAAATTCGGACGCCATGGCTCCTTCATTTTATTTAACTCATTAATAGTCGCAAAAAATTGCCAGGGGGCGATGAAAGCCATGTCCGAAAAAGTTGAATTCTTCGGCAGGTCCTCATAAACACCCGCCACTTTGAGATTCTCCTTGTTATCAATCCTAAATACCTTAGACATGGGATCAGTATTTCCAAAATATGCCTTGGCCATCGATTCGGATATTATTATAGAGGAGGGATCTTTTAAAGCATCCCTGTTTCCACTGAGCATTTTCAGCGAGAGCATTTCTGACGCCTGGGGCTCGAAAAAAGTGCCGGATTTGGTTAGCTTTTTGTCTCCCCAAGCAAGGATGTGGTTTCCCGTGCCTGCAGACATCACCACGTATTTAAAATCGCCGCTATAACTTTTGCGAAGCTCGTCTGCCAAAGGGTAAGGCATTTGGCGCCAGGTTTGAACCTCACCATTATTGGTTACATTTTGCACTACCTGGGCAATACGGTTGTAGTTTTGGAAATTTCTATCGAATGACAGTTCGTCCCATATCCACAAACCAATAAGCATGGCTACTGCCATACCCACTGATAAACCTGAAATATTGATAAATGAATACCCCTTGTTTTTATACAAATTTCGAAATGCAGTTTTAAAATAATTTTTAAGCATAATTTTTATTTATTCCCGGTAATATTCACGAATTGTTCAGTAGGAGCACTAAATATATGCCGGAATACCAAGCCATTATTAATCAATAATTTATTCAATCCAGACCAGTTAAAACTGTCCGCTTTTAGCACACCAGGTGTTTGGTTTTGACAATATTTTCAAAAAGTAGTAAAACTTTTTAAGGCGAGGTGTTGTCCTCATACTGAATATGGTGCAGCCAAATAATGTTTTTTAAAGTGAACAAAACCAGAATTATTTTGATCTCTTTGAGCCTGATCGGCAGCTAAACTTTGTTCAAATATTCCTTAAAATATTGCTGGGGGGTTTTTCCCTTGTTTTTTTTAAAGATTTTATGAAATGATGTGAAATTCTTGAAACCACTTTCAAAACAAATTTGTTTTATACTATACCTATTATCGATTAATAATTTACAGGCATACCCTATCCTTAATTCATTTAAAAATTGCATATACGATTTGCCGGTTTTTGTTTTAAAATATCTGCAGAAGGAATTCAAAGCCATATTGGCGATGGAAGAAACTTTTTCAAGGAGTATGGTATTTTTGAAGTTTTTTAAGGTAAAATCATAAACAGCATTTATCCTGTCGTTGGCTGCTGTGTTAAATTCATATTTAAACCCCAGGGAAGACAATAATTTTGTTTTATTTGAATTATCGGCGAATTCAGACAAACACCTAAGAAGTGCTATAATTCGTTCGACACCTTCTGTGCTGTAAATTTTATCCAATTCTGCTGCAAGATTGGGAACCTCCTTTTCATGTGCTATAATACCTCTCTGTGCTTTTTTTATTATTGATTTTATGGTAGCTGTCTCGGGAAGGTTTAGGAAGCAATCGCCCCAAAAATTTTCTGTAAAATGAATGACGGTGGAATAGGCAGCGGCTGGTTCCTCTTTTCCTGGTTTCTCGTTTATTTCGTCATATTTCCAAAAATGAGGGAGATTCGATCCTATCAAAACAATATCACCCGGACCAAAATTCTTCATGTTATCTCCAACAAATTGCATTCCCTGCCCTTTGTGAAAATGAATGAGTTCCAGTTCTGCATGATAATGCCAATTGTTATTGATGTTTGGAATCCTATCTCGCCTAGCATTGAAGGAATAGGAAGGGGCTTTCGGTACTTTTAATAACTGCGGTTTCATTAATCGGGGGGATTTAAAACTAAAAGAAGGTAGAGTAAATTCATATTAACATTAGCATGCACAGATATTTAATCAAAAATATTCATTTTTTTATTGATTTTTAAATAATCTGGGTAAGAATGCTTAATAATCAGATAAAAATGCGAGAGCATTGCCCGTGCAGTTGGTCGTATTTTGAATTTATATAAAGGCAATGGCTTTTGTGTTTAATCGAAGAAGGAGTAAAAACCCGAAAAAAGCTACTAGTACTTTGCGAAATCAAATGAAAGGGCAAATGCTGGTTTTCCGTCCTGATTCAGTCAGTCAACTCATCTAAAACAATGCTTTTGTGCCCATAACTAGTGATCAATGAAGGCGCTTGTCTGTACAACACCCGGCTTACTTTAATACAAGGAATTGAATGCTCCCGTTTTAATGCCCGGTCAGGCAATTATCAAAATAAATACCATCAGCGTTTGCGGAACGGATTTACACGCCTATGAAGGAACCCAGCCTTACTTTGACTATCCCAGGATTTTGGGTCACGAACTTTCAGGTGAACTCATGGAGTTTGATGATGCACCGGGGTTTGAAAAGGGGGAGCCAGTTACTTTTATACCCTATTTTAATTGTGGGAAGTGTATCGCGTGCCGGGCAGGCAAACCAAATTGTTGCATAAATTTAAAAGTTTGCGGAGTACATATCGATGGTGGGATGGTAGAATATCTTTCGGTTCCTTCTTATTCATTAATTCATGGAGCTGGTTTAAACAGTCTTGAATTGTCGATGGTAGAACCTTTTGCCATAGGCGCACATGGCATTAGAAGGGGAGGAATAAAAAAGGGAGAATATGTTCTGGTTATAGGCGCGGGCCCGATAGGCTTGGGTGCCATGGAGTTTGCCCGTATTGCCGGCGGCAAAGTTATTGCTATGGATTTGAATACCTACCGTTTGTCCTTTTGCAGAAAACAGCTAAAGATTGACCATATTGTAAACGCAGGGGAGACAGATATAATAAAGCAATTACTGGAAATTACCGGGGGAGATATGCCTACGGTTGTTATAGATGCCACAGGGAACCAAAAAGCGATAAACAATGGCCTTAATTACCTGGCACATGGAGGGACCTATATTTTGATCGGATTGCAAAAAGAAGACCTTGTCTTCAGCCACCCCGAATTTCATAAAAGAGAATCTACTTTACTTGGGAGTCGGAATGCAACCAGAAAAGATTTTGAACATGTAATCGCGTCGATGAAAAATGGATCGATCAGTCCAATCCCCTTTATAACTAACCGCGTAAAATTTGATGAGGTCAAAGATCAATTTGGTTCCTGGCTTAATGCATCAAACAACATCATTAAAACAGCAGTTTATATGGTTTAATTAAGCTAAGGGGATGCCTGCATCTTAAACCAAATATTCCATTTTTTTCGTTTTTAAACTTTTTGAGGTAATAATGTTTAATACTCTGATAAGATGGTAAAAGCAACCAGCTGGTAATGGACGTTATTTTGATTGGGATTTAACCGGAATTAAGCTAAGATAACTGATTCATCATGCGTATAAAATTCTTGATAGGGCTATTTTGTTTAATTGGTTTGAATGGCTTTTCTCAACCTGAAAATAAACTTTGGTTTAAGCAGCCTGCTGCCCTATGGACAGAAGCATTGCCAGTCGGCAACGGACGTTTAGGAGCTATGGTTTATGGCGGGATTACTGATGAATTGCTGGAACTGAATGAGGCCACATTATGGTCCGGAGGCCCGGTAAAGCACAATGTAAATCCTGATGCCCCGCTTTATCTGCCAAAATTGAGAGAATCTCTCTTTAAAGGGAACTATGATACTGCAATTGCGTTTGCAAAAAAGATGCAGGGTGTATTCTCCGAAACTTATTTGCCTTTGGCTGATGTGAGCATTCATCAACAGTTTAAAGGCAACCAGGGGGTTTCAGGCTATTACCGGGAATTAAATATTGGAGATGCGGTAACGGNNGGTGACAAAGTTTACAGTTGATGGGGTTACCTATAAAAGGGAAATATTTATTTCAGCGCCATCCCAAATAATGGTTGTCAGGATTTCCGCGGATAAAATCACATCAATGACCATTGATCTGAACCTTAAAAGCAGCTTACGATATCATGTCCAGATAGCAGGGCCGGATAAGTTGATCCTAAAGGGAAAGGCGCCTTCCCATATTGATCCCTCTTACTATAATCAGAACAAAGAACCAATAATTTATCCGGACACGACAGCATGCAATGGCATGCGTTTTGAATTAGAGGTGGAAGCTCTGCATAAAGGCGGAATTGTTACTACCGATACAAAAGGCATCCATGTAAAAGGAGCGTCTGAAATTGTATTGCTGTTTTCTGCAGCAACAAGTTTTAATGGATTTGATAAGTGTCCTGATAAATATGGGAAAGATGAGCACTTGTTGGCAGAACAGGATTTAATAAAGGCTGCTAAAAAGACCTTCCAGATCTTATTAAATGAACATCTTGCGGACTATCATCACTATTATGACCGGGTATCGTTGAATATTAATGATAATAAAAACGGCAAGCAATATTTGCCTACCGATGAAAGATTGGAGGCTTATACAAAAAGCGGTGACGATAATGGAATGGAAGTTTTATATTTCAATTACGGCAGGTATTTGTTAATTTCCTCTTCTCGAACTTCAAATGTTCCGGCAAATTTGCAAGGCATTTGGAACAAAGAAATGAGACCCCCCTGGAGTTCCAATTATACGACCAATATAAATGTGCAGATGAATTACTGGCCCGTGGAAGTCTGTAATTTACCCGAGCTCCATCAGCCATTAATAGACCTTATCAGAAATTTATACCGGACGGGGAAAGTTACAGCCAAAGAATTTTACGGCTATGATGGCTGGGTAGTGCACCATAATTCAGATATATGGGCACTTTCCAATCCCGTCGGTGATAAAGGAAAGGGGGATCCTAAATGGGCCAACTGGGCCATGGGTGCCGATTGGTTGTGCCGGGATTTATGGGAACATTATTTGTTCAGCCAGGATCTGGCATTTTTAAGAGACACTGCCTATCCTCTGATGAAAGAAGCAGCGCGATTCACTTTTAGCTGGCTGGTAACTGACAGCAGCGGATGGCTGGTTACCGCGCCTTCCGTTTCTCCCGAAAATTCATATTATTATGATAACAATAAGGTGGCTGATATTTCCATAGGTTCTACCATGGACATGAGTATAATTAGGGATTTATTTTCCAACCTCTTACATGCCGGCGAGTTGCTTCAGGTTGACCAATTTTTCCAGGATACTTTAGTTGAAATGCAGAAAAAATTATATCCGTTTCAGGTAGGTAAAATGGGAAACCTGCAAGAATGGTACAGGGATTATACTGATGTGGAACCCCATCACAGGCATGTTTCGCATTTATATGGCTTATATCCGGGCAACCAGATTTCCCCTATTACCACACCGGTTCTTGCAAAAGCAGCAAAAAGGACCCTGGAATTGAGAGGGGATGAAGGAACTGGATGGAGCCTTGCGTGGAAAGTAAATTTCTGGGCCCGGTTGTTAGATGGGGATCATGCTTATAAACTTTACAGAAACCTATTGAGACTGACAAGGGAAGATTCTACAAATTACAGGCAAGGCGGCGGTGCTTATCCAAATTTATTCGATGCACACCCACCATTCCAGATAGATGGAAATTTTGGCGGTACGGCAGGCCTCGCGGAAATGCTTTTGCAGAGTCAGAATAATGAATTGTATTTGTTGCCGGCTTTACCCGGTGCATGGGAAAGTGGTTCTGTAAGTGGTTTGCGGGCAAGGGGTGGTTTCGAGGTAGACATCGCGTGGAAGGCTAACCGGTTAATGAAAGCGACCATCTATTCCTCGAAAGCTGGTGACTGCATTGTAAGAACGAATAACGCGGTTTATATTAAATCCCTGAATCTTCAGTCGGAAAAATCGGGTACAGGATACTTGCTAACTTTTAAAACGCAGCCAAATCAACCATATGAAATGACTAAAGAAAATGACTAAAATGCCCCCTTTTCAGAATTGAAATTCTTAAGCAGTTAATTGATCAGAATGACTAAAATAATTAAAAAATAAAAACCCAAAATTCACTGACCTGCAAAGCAGTGTGTTACTTGTTTACTTGCTTTATATGAAATCGAGCTACATTATATTACTTTTTTTTATCTCCTGTACTGCTCGTAACAGGGAACCCAAAAAAGTATTTACTGAAGTACCGGCATCACAATCGCATATAGATTTCAGGAATGATATAAAGGAAAATGAGGATTACAATATACTGACGTATGAATATTTGTATAACGGTGGCGGCGTCGCGGTGGGCGACGTGAATAACGACGGATTGCCGGATATCATGTTCACCGGAANNATAAATTATATCTCAATAAAGGGAATTTTCAGTTTGAAGATGTAACAGAAAAAGCCGGGATTAAAGGACGTTCCAAATGGAAAACAGGGGTAGTTATGGCTGATGTTAATGGAGACGGCTTATTGGATATATATGTTTGTTATTCAGGCCCAGGGACTGACGAGGAAAGGCGAAATGAGCTTTATATTAACGATGGGGTTAAGGATGGGGTTCCACACTTCACAGAATCAGCAAAAAAATATGGGTTGGATGCTCCGGGTACTTACACTACCACGGTTTCATTTTTTGATATGGATAATGATGGAGACCTCGATATGTTTATGGTGAATCATGCGGACATGTTTTTTAATCCGTTTTTTGATACCGATAAATTGAGATCCAAACGCAATCCGAAATTCGGTAACCGCTTGTATAGAAATGACGGAGGCGTATTTACCGACATCAGCGAACAGGCACATATTGACGGCAGCGGGTTGAATTTCGGCTTGAGTGTAGCGATAAGCGACGTTAATAACGATGGCTGGCCGGATATTTATGTGACGAATGATTATGATGAAAGAGATTTTCTTTACCTGAATAATCATGACGGGACTTTTCGTGAGGTATTAACCAAGGCCACAGGGCACATCTCTGAATTTGCAATGGGAAGTGATATAGCAGATTTTAACAACGACGGTATGC
>PLCH01000317.1 GCA_003135585.1 Chitinophagaceae bacterium | reverse complement strand
GTCTTTGAGCTGCCAATAAGGAGGTGAAGTTATAACCAGATGAATGGAAGCATCCTGAAGTTCAGTCATCTGACGGCTATCACCGTTAATTATTTTATGATATGTTTTCAAAAAATAGCATGTTTTGCAGAAGTAAATTATTAAGATATAGTCCGGGATTCATCAAAGAATAGCATCCTGCTTCCTTAAGTTTCGAAAAAGGATTTTGTCCGAATGAAATCTGGTTCTCCTCCAAAACTCAATCTATACTAATGAATCCGGCTAAAAATAAAATAAAATGCTTTTCAAATGTAAAGTTTATTCGATAGTTTATCCGGGAGCCGGTTTAAGAAAAGGAAACTTTTCATATTAACAAAGAACAGCAGAAATCCGGTTCAAATTCAGCCTTGGCTGCGCATATTAAATTATTGCGTCGTATTTTTATATTAAGATATTAGCATATGAGAGCTGCTTACAAAAAAGCATCCTTTGCCGGCCTATTGGTAGCTCTGGGTATTATTTACGGAGATATCGGAACCTCTCCCCTGTATACATTTCAAACCATCCTTACGGAAGGAGGCGGGGTGAACCAGGGTTTGGTTTTCGGGTCCATTTCCTGCATCTTCTGGACCCTGACACTGCAATCTNNTAAGCCGACAATCATGGAGAGGGTGGAGTTTTTTCCTTGTATGCATTGGTAAGGAGGTATGGAAAAAACCTGGTTTATCCTGCCATCATCGGGGCAGGCACCCTGCTTGCCGATGGTATCATTACTCCTCCCATTACCGTTACTTCTGCTATCGAGGGATTGAGCATGGTAAAGGGTCTTGAAGAGCATATCGCACCCGGTAATAATCTGGTGTTGGAAATAGTTCTTATTATTCTTTTGATGCTTTTCATTTTTCAAAGATTTGGAACCAAGGTGGTTGGTGGCTCTTTCGGGCCGTTCATGTTTGTCTGGTTTACCATGCTGGGCGTTTTGGGAATCAGCCAGGTTATCCAGTATCCAAGAATTTTTTCGGCTCTCAATCCTATTTACGGCATCCGGTTATTGTTGGAACATCCGAAAGGATTCTGGTTACTTGGGGCGGTTTTTCTCTGTACTACCGGTGCTGAGGCACTTTATTCAGATTTAGGCCATTGCGGAAGAAAGAATATCCAGGTAAGCTGGATCTTTGTAAAAATCACTTTGGTGCTAAATTATTTAGGGCAGGGGGCATGGGCTCTGTTGCAACACAAAGAGGATCTTGGCGGGATCAATCCCTTCTTTGCAATCGTCCCCCATTGGTTTTTGCTACCCAGTGTTTTGATTGCAACTGCTGCGTCTATTATCGCCAGCCAGGCCTTAATCAGTGGGTCATTTACACTCATCAGCGAAGCGATAAGCCTGGGATTCTGGCCAAGGGTGAAAGTAAAATACCCTACCGACATCAGCGGACAAATCTATATACCAAGTATTAACTGGATATTATTTACAGGGTGTATTCTGGTGGAAATTTATTTCAAAACCAGTGAAGCTATGACTGCTGCCTATGGTTTTTCCATTACTATAGCCATGTTAATGACTACTTTGCTTATGTTTTATTTTTTACGGTATGTAAAACGATACCCCTTTTGGATTGTGGGTGCTATTGTCACCGTATTTGTTTGCGTGGAAACAAGTTTTTTCATTGCCAACGCTGTCAAACTTCTAAAGAGATTATTTTTTCTGGTATTTGAAATTGGACTTATTACCACCATGTATGTTTGGTACAACGCAAGAAAAATCACTCTCCGCATGTTAACATTTGTAAACCTGAAAGATTATTTGCCATTGCTGGAGAAGTCNNTTTACCTGACAAAATCAGACAGCCACAAACAAATAGAGAGGAGGATCATAGATTCCATATTCAGCCATAATAGAAAACGGGCGGATATATATTGGTTTATAAATATTGGCAGGGCTGACGATCCTTATACCATGGAATATAGTGCCGTGGAAATTTTGAAAAATAAAGTTATAAGGGTGGACTTTCTTTTAGGTTTTAGAATTCAACCAAGGATAGGACTGATACTCAAGAAGGTGGTGGAAGAAATGATCAAGAACAAAGAGATAGAAATAGACAATCCCTATCCGTCAGTAAATGAAGATTTGTTGAANNTTGTTGAACGATTTTAGGTTTGTTATTTTAGAAAGGTTTCTTTCATACGACAATGAATTTTCGTTTAGAAAAGGGTTTATTTTAAACACCTATTTTAGTATTATCAAACTTGCCCGTTCGGATAGCGCGGCTTACGGAATAGATAGTGATCAGGCAGTAGTTGAAAAAGTACCCCTGATAGTAGCGCCTGTGACCAATCTTAGCATTAAAAGAACCGCATTTAAAACTGATCGCGAAGAAAAATAAAAATTGAAATGGGTAATGGTTTTTTTTCAAAGAAAAATAATAAAGAATAGACGGATAGCGCCCGCATCTGGCTTTAAAGATGAATGACCATCTAAAGCCTTATAACAAGGCCTACGTTTAATCCGATATAATTTATATTGTGTGTTATTTTTGGGAGGGTTTCAGAAGCCGTGGTGGTATTACCACTAGTTGAAGACTGGAAATCATCGCTTCCTGATTTGGAATAAGTAAAATTGTAGTTGTAATTCCCGGTTGCAGGTGCTCCCCCGTTGACTATATACTGGTTTTTAAAAGTTGTGGTTGACGCGGTGGGCGAAGCAGGCAAATAATTCCCTGAGACTTCAACCAATCCCCTCAGCATTTGGGTAATACGAAATTGAACGCCGACAGCCACCTGGGCCCCGATGTTAATATTGTAGGTAAATTTTTGATCCCCGTCCGTCAGGTATACATAGGTATTGCCCCCACTGGCATTAAACGTACTATCTCTGCTCGTGGTCTCAAGATTTGTAGTGACAGCTATAACCACTCCAATCCTTGTATAAAAATAGTAGGTTGGTTTTGATAAAGCCTTGAAGGTTATATTGGGAATAATACTTAGTACCGTATGCGTCAACAATTGGGAAAAACTAGAATAATAAGGTGAATTGGCATATGTACTGCTGATACTGATATCCCGCGCTTTTATGTACTCGGCATCGACACCCACATTTAAAAAATCATTTAGTATGAAGCCCAGGCCCCCTCCAAAATGTAGGCCTGCTCCCAAACCAATTTTGCTGCTGGTAAAAGAAGAATTGGAGCCTCCTCCCACAGAACTTGTTGAGGCAGTTAAGAAATTTGATCCCGGAGTCAATATTCCATACCCTCCGTATATTTTTATATAAAAAATGTTGCGGCTGGGATCCTTAGGTTTGGGACCGGTTGGTTGTTGGCAATATGATAAAACTGAAATCGTAAGAAAGATAATGATTGAAGGAAATATCTTTTTTACGAAATGCATGGATAAATTTTAATGATGATCCAAATTTTGAGCAAGGATAAAAAAAACATTCCTGATGGCCTAGAGGCCAGATATACTACCAAATTTAGATATTCCCGATTTGTTTTACAAGTTTTTTATGGATTTATCATTTGTAAAACAGTATTTTCACGGTAGCCCGATTAAATGCTCTTTCGGAAGGCCTTCTGCAGCTGGCAAATTTGTATTGGAAGCCAAGTTCGAATTGTCCAGGCCGATTATAGGAATCTGTCACGCTGAGGGGGTATAAAAAAGTGGGTTGTGAATTTGATCTTATTTATGTAAATTTATCATGCTCCTTTCTGTCACCCAAACCGTAAAACAGTTTCTTCATTTTAGTGTCTCACAATCAATGTTTTACAAGGTACCCTTCCCTTTTTAAAAAACGCTTTGAAAAATGGCAATATTCATTTGGTAAGGTTGCGCATCCTTTTATTAAGAAACTTATTTATAAAGCCGAGGAAATTCTTCGAAAAATAACCAGGCTGGTAGATTGTATTCAAAATTCAAATTAACACCCAAAAAAACCTAAGATTATGAAAAAAAATTATTCCTTTATAATGCTTTTTTGTATTCTGGGATACTGCTCTTGTAAAAAAAGCTCCAGTAGTGTTTCCAATCAGCAAAAACCTCTCAATATTTATGTGGCCGGCTACAGGACCAATAATCAGGGTGTGAATGGTGCCGTCGACACCGCAACCTACTGGAAAAATGGCGCCCCCGTTGCGCTTAGTGATGGGACTAACAATGCCCATGCAAATTCCATCGCTGTTTCCGGAACCGATGTGTATGTTGCGGGGGATGAGTATAACGGTATGAATAATGTTGCCAAATACTGGAAAAACGGCCAGCCTTTTAATCTTACTGGCGGATTAAACTACGCTTCTGCTACCGCTATCGCTGTTTCCGGAACCGATGT
>PLCH01000618.1 GCA_003135585.1 Chitinophagaceae bacterium | reverse complement strand
TGATTGAATATTCTCGGGTTCAGTATCATGAATATTTTCCGGACTTTGCTCCATGTTTTTTTCTTCACTCATTTTCCAAATGATATTCTTCCCGAATCATCGCAATCATTTTAGTTGCCAGATCCAGTTGTAGTTGTAAAATAGGTTTGTATTGTGTGCTGCCGGAATTGTATAATACAGATGAGGTATTGATGAATTCAGTGAGTGTATTCGGGTTTACAATAGCTTTTACAGGAAGATTGGATATCGAATTGTCATTATTTCCTCCTATAGAATAATAATCTTTATACCAGCTAAAGGTTTTAAACCCGATTTTTCTCTGCTCAATGCGAACAGTTTCAAAACGCTCGTATATCTGATATAGCCTGATCTGGTTGTTCCAGTATTGTAAAATAGAATCTGCCACGGCTTTATTTTTGATCAGCCGCATCGAGCTTGAACTTTTTATTTGAGAAGACGTTCTGTCGTTAAATACGATATCAACGCTCAGGCCACAGGCTATACCCAAACCTTTCACCAGGAAAGATCGGATCTGAAGGCTGGGAAACACTTTACCTCCAAACAGCTTATTAAATATTCCCATGCTACATGTATTTATTGGAATGAATTAAGGCCAAATCCAGAGTACCCCTTATAAATATATCGAGTTTATTCAATTCTGTAAGTCCGCATGATGAATTTTTTTGACATGTGTTGACAATATCAATTATTTTATTATTTTATAGTAAATCCTTCACTTTCCATCCCAGAACATAATGATTTCCCCTCTGCTCTCCTGTCAGCTCCCTCGTTAATTTTCAACTCATAACACAAAAAGGCAAATGCGAATTCGTGACGATACAGAAAGTGCCCTATCCCGATTCTATTGGGTTGTAGAAGAATTGGTGACGGATTGGTAACTACTTTTTAGAAGGATTTCTAGCGTTTCAGACGACTCCTAAAACAATCATCTTTAAGGGGTAATACCGGCTCATATTGGGAGGGTATTATTACCTGTTGGCTTCAGTTTGTTTTCGTCGATCGTTTCAAGCGTGTATTCTTCCCATATTTACCTGATCATCAATTCTAGGAGAGGCCCTGAGGGTTTAAACTGCCGGAACAACCTAAGATCATAGACTGGCATGGGAAAAGTAATTCAAAGAAAAAAGGATCCAATTTTTATCTTTCGTCGGATACCCGGACGTTCTATTATAGAAAGATAATGGAGGTTGTATGGCTCCTCTCTGTTCTACTATTATATTACGAATTTTTTCGTATTAAAAAGAATTCATTACATTCGGTTAAAATTCGCTGAATGAAACCATTTTTGTCATTGCAATCGCTTCTACTAATATTTTCCCTTCAATGTTTTCAGAGCTGGGCCCAACAAGGGATCGATCCTTACAGCCATTGGAACGGAGATGTTTCAACCAATGACACCTGCAAATTGATTGATAATTACCTTACACAACTTGCAATCGATAAACATTTTTCAGGCGGTCTTTTAATTATTAAAGAAGGAAAAAAGATATTCAGTAAAGGTTACGGTTGGGCAGATAAAGAAAGGAAAATTCCATTTAGCCCCACTACGCTGGCTTCCTTGGGCAGTATCACAAAAGCATTTACAGCAACCGCAATTATGAAACTTTACGAAAATGGAAAATTATCCCTTGACGATTCCTTAATTGAATATTTTCCTGGCATTCCTCATGGCAAAGCCGGAATCACTATACGCCAACTCCTGACACATTCTTCAGGTTTCCATGAGTTTCTACACGACGACCAGGGAGATTATGAGAAACTGGACAAACAAGACTTCCTTAAGCGTGCATTTAATGAACCCCTCGCCTTCAATGNNCGAATGTTGGCATGAGCATTCTTGCTGTTATAGTTGAGCAGGTTTCGGGAATGGATTATGAGGCATATATGAAAAAGTACTTATTCGAACCAAATAGAATTATGGATATTGGATACCACTTTCCAATCTCCGTGCATGATACTATTGCACATGGATATCGGAATGGCCAGGATTGGGGAACACATCAAATACATTTTCAGGAAGCGGGTGGAGGTCCCTATTGGAATTTGAAAGGAAATGGCGGACTTGAAGCATCTTTAAACGACATGTACTTTTGGGCCAACGCCTTTAGCTATCACACCGTCCTTAGTAAAGAAAATATTCAAAAAATGTTTACAGGTCAGATCCTTGAAGATGATACAGATGGACGCTCTTATTTCGGTTACGGTTGCAATATATCTAAAAGCAGAAGACAAACTAAAATGATAGAAAATGGAGGAAGTAATGGTATCTACTTTGCGCGGATGGTCAGGCTTCCAGTTGAAAACATCGTGTTTTACATGGTAACAAACGAAAGTTCCATCAATACGAATATGGTGTTGCCCAATATTACCCAACTATATTTTACAGGAACCATATCGCAGGATACAGCGACCGTTCAACAGCACTTTGGAACACCCATGGCAAATGCAATTTATAAAATTATAACAGAAAAAAAACCAACTGACTTGGCAAAGGAATTAGAGCAAAACAAAATCGCAGTGGAGGATGATATGGTACTTTTAGATGTAGGTCAAAAATTAATGGAAGAGAGAAAAGCGGAAGAGGCCTTGGTACTTTACAAATACTACACGAAGACGTTTCCAAAAATCGTTGTAGCATGGAATGACCTGGGAGATGTATACCAAATGCTCAACAAGAAAGAAGAAGCAATCGAGTGTTATAATACTGCCTTGAAATTGCGACCGGAAAATCAACGTGCCAAAGACAATTTGAAAAAACTTAACAAATGAATTTCGTCGGTCTGCTCTCCCGTTGACTTTCAGCTCATTGAGAG
>PLCH01000437.1 GCA_003135585.1 Chitinophagaceae bacterium | reverse complement strand
TAGTTGTGGATGGCGCTATTTTCTCTAATGACATCAGTACCCTAAACCCTGAGGATATTCAGGATATTAATATATTAAAGGGATCAAGCGCCTCTGCGGTTTATGGATCGGACGCTTCCAACGGTGTAATCATCGTTACTACCAAACACGGAGCCCGGGCCAAGCCCATGGTTTCTTTTTCCAGCACGGTGCAATTGGAAACTGTAGCCTACCTTCNNAATCTGAATGATTATATACCATATGAGAACCAGAGTTATGGGCCTCTGTTCAATGGAAAGCTCGTTCCATCCGGTCGTCCGTTAGCAGACAGTTCCATTCATATGATCCCCTATTCCCCTGTTAAAAATCAAAAGAAAGATTTTTTTGATAAGGCTATTACCACCCAGAATAACTTTTCTTATAGCGCAGGTGATGATAACAGCCGGTTTTATATGAGTGCTCAGGATATAAAAAGCAGAAGTGTGATGCCGGGGGATGTCGGGCACAGGGATGCTTTCAGGGTAGGTGGCTCAAAAACTTATGGAATTTTTTCAGCCAATTATTCGATGTCCTACACCAATTTAACCAAGGACCAGACTAATACAGGCACAGTATACACGCTTGTAATGAATACCCCTTCTGAAATACCACTTACTTCCCTGAAGGACTGGCAGCATAATAAATATGCTACACCCAGCGGCTATTTTAATGACTATTACGAAAACCCTTATTGGGTCATTGGTAATACCAGAAATAAGACTACGGACAACAGCCTCACGGGAAATATCCAACTGATACTTAAACCCCTTAAATGGATTAACCTTTCCTACCGTTTATCCGTGAATAATCTCAGCAGAAAATTTGAGTACCAGCAGGGTTCCAGCACTTATGACCAAAACGCTTTGACCAACCCGAACGTTCTCTACTCAAATCCTACGGGAACGGGTATTGATACCGCGGTGGAAGGCCCCAAATGGATTGCCATTAATACGGGTTATGTCCAGCCCCAGTACAACACCTTTACTTATAATAATTTCCTCGTGACTTCGGACTTCATAGCAAGCTTTGTCCGGGACCTGGGAAAGAATTTTAATCTGAACGTTACTTTGGGAACCACTTATCTTGATAATAAGATCAATGGAACATCCATCAATGCCGGAAACTTGTTTGTACCTGTTTTCAATGTAAACAACCTTACAGGAATACCAGGATTGGGAGGTGGCAATTTTAATACAGAAGCACGCAAACTTGGTTATTTTGGCGAAGCTCAGGTAGGATTTAAGAATTTCGCTTATCTCCATGGGTCTTACCGAACCGATATTGATTCCCGTCTTTCTCAGGCAAACAGGTATATCCCATATTACGATGTGGATGCCTCCATTGTTTTGAGTGAACTGATCCCGGCAATTTCCAGAAGCAATGCACTTGACTATCTTAAGATCAGGGGCGCTTATTCAGTGACGGGTAATGCTTCAGCTCTTGCAGGTGGGTCTGCAAATATTGCAGATGGAGCATATGCAACAGTTCCCACTCTTTATAGTGCACCCGGTTTTCCATTTAATGGATTGGGAGGGTATTTATTGAATACAACGATTGCCAATCCCAATATCAAACCGGAACAGGTTACTGAAAATGAATTGGGAATAGAATTCGGGTTTATGAAAAGCAGATTATCCCTTGGAGTTACTGTATATGACCAAAAGTTGAAGGATGGTATCGTATACGCCCAGATTCCAAGATCAAGCGGGTTTACTTCGGCGCTGGTAAATGCTGCCAATACGGATAACAGAGGCCTCGAGGCTGATTTGAAAGCAAATATCGTAAGGACAAAGAATGTGGTTTGGAACCTTGGTATCAACTATACCTACAACCAAAGTAAGGTATTGTCCATCAACGGCAACCAGCAATCCCTCCAGATAGGCGGAGGAAATCCAAATGCCTATGCGGTGGTGGGTCAGTCCTATCCGGTTATTGAGAGTCATGATTGGTTACGGGATCCAGCAAACGGGAAAGTAATTGTGGACGCTGGTACAGGTAACCCTTCAACGGATCCAAACTTGAAAATTCTCGGCCAGGCGACTCCAAGAGACATTCTTGGATTCACCTCCAACGTGACCTGGAAGAATTTCACCTTTGCAGCCACTGTTGATTACCGGGGAGGATATAAAATATTCAATACAATTGGGCAGTATATGGATCCCACGGGTATTACGACCACAACCGCCGCCACTGGCCGCCAGCGTTTCGTTTTCCCCAATTCAGAGTATATGGTTAATGGCAAACCGGTTGCCAATACAAGTGTAACCACCGATGATGCCAACTATAATTTCTGGCCCGGGTCTTATGATAATGTGGGTGCCAATTATGTGATCAGCGCCGCAGCCTGGAAATTGAGAGAGGTGTCGATAAGTTATTCAATTCCCAGGAAAATTTTTGCTGCCACCAGGATAGTGCAGGGTGCAGTTTTAACTATTTCGGGAAGAAATTTGATTATGATAAGACCAAAGACCAATGTTTGGACGGATCCTGAATTTAATGAAGATACCGGCAATGACGTCGGTAGGACCAGCGTAAACCAATTGCCTCCGACAAGAATATTCAGTGCTACCCTGGGCCTTACTTTTTAATTCATAACATTCAAAATGCAGAAATATGTATAACCGAATAAAATCATTTCTTTTTCTTTCAGTTTTTTTGGTGCTGCTGATCGCGGCGGGCTGTAAAAAGGGAACTTTTGATATTAACAGCCCGAATCCAAATGTTCCTTCCGTAGTGTCTCCGAGATTTGTATTATCGGCAGCCCTGGCTAATTCAGGCAGTTTGATGTTGGGCGGAGATGAGGATTTTGCCAACCTCTATATGGGTTATTGGGCTGTGAGTGGTGATTATATCCCCACTTCCACAACCCTTACTTATAATACAACAACAGATTATTATGCGGGTAACTGGGACGGGGGTTTTCTCACCCTAAAGGATTACCGTTACATAGAGCAATTGTCAACGGATCCCAACCAGGTTAATTATGTCGCCATTGCAAAAATTATGGAAGCCTTTCATTTTGGCCGTATTGTGGATATGTATAACAATGTTCCTTATTCAGACGCCCTGAATGGTGGTATTCAGAATTTTCCAAAATATGATGATGCTAAGGCCATATATGCAAGCCTTGTAAAACAATTAGATTCTGCTGTTAACCTTATCAACACTGCTCCACCTACAGCGGAAAATCCCGGTAAATATGATATCATGTTTCAGGGGAAGATGTCCAACTGGATCTTATTTGCCCATACAGTAAAATTGAAGATACTGATGAACCTGACCCAGGAATCTGATGGCCCGGCTGCAATCACAGCAGGGTTAAGCGGTCTTACAACTGCTGATTTTATTCCGGCAGGAATGGATGCAACTATCAATCCTGGTTATTCAAATGCAGTTACCCCACAGCAGAGCCCATTCTGGCAGGATCTAGGTTTTGCTCCAAGTGGCGCCGTGCAGGGAAATGAATCCTATTACCGGGCATGCTCATACGCTGTTAACTTTTATCAGAACACCAATGACCCTCGTGACAGCGCGATTTATGCACCAAATAGTGCCCATGCGGTCGTGGGGCGTGCATTTGGAAGCGTTGGAGCTTCTGAACATAATACCACAATAGCTGGCATGGGTCCTGGTCTTTTAAAAGCTCCTACCATGCCTGCCGTCATACTTTCTGCTTCTGAAAGTTTATTCCTTCAGGCTGAAGCCGCCCAGAGAGGTTATCTTTCAGGGGATCCGGTAGCTTTGTTTCAGTCGGCAGTAACAGAATCTTTCCGTTATCTCGCTGTTCCCAATTATCAGGCGGCCGCAACGGCTTATTATATGCAGACCGACGCCCGGGTCAACATAACGGTGGGGGGTAATCCCATCCAGACAATTATTTTGCAAAAATGGGCCGCCCTCAATGGAATTGACCCGGTTGAATCCTGGAGTGACTGGAGAAGACTGAGTATTCCGGCTGATCTGCCCGTTTCAATTTATCCCGGAACCACCGCTACCCATGTTCCATTCCGTTTGCTGTATCCGACGAGCGAGTATAGCTATAACGGCACAAATGTGAACGCGCAGGGGACAATAAATAATCTGACTTCCAAAATTTTCTGGATGCCTTAATGAAGGCTAAAAAAACTAATTATGAAAAAAATTCTNNAATAGCTTTTTCAATTTTTTCCATTTTTCTGGCGGGATGTCTTAAGGATAGTCCGAATGTGGATTTCAGCAAGAATGGTAGTATTGCGGAACTGGAATACCCGGCAGGAGCCAATAACAACGGCTTAGGATCGGGTATGGAATTCTTTGGCGGCGGCGCCTTGTTATACCCCCTTACCGATGTCGCGGACACTGTCACATTTTTTGGGAATATCGCTTCTACCAGTCCTCCCGGCAAAGACATTAAGATCACTGTACAGGTTGATCCCACTGCAACGGCCACTTACAATGCAAACAATCCGATCCAGTATGTTCCCATGCCGGACTCCGACTTTGCCATTATCAGCAC
>PLCH01000232.1 GCA_003135585.1 Chitinophagaceae bacterium | reverse complement strand
ACGCTGTTCATCTCGCCCTTGGAAACCTTTAATATTTCTATTTGCTGTTGCAGCTTGTCCGATTGCACGGACAGAACCTTTTGGTGAATCGTCTTTTCACCGATCTCCTGTTTTAGCTTTTCATTTTCTTTTTGCAACAACTGGTATTGTTTTAGGAAATGCTGAAGCTTTTCATTGATCCTTTTTAATTGTTGGTCAAGGGGGTGATCCATGATGTAATTTTTTTCACTTCCTTATTTCTGCATGCAATTCCCGTTCCAATGCGGTCATTATTGTAAGCATCATCCCATCAATTTCTTTATCCGTCAAAGTTTTTTCTTCATTGAGGAAACTAAAGCTGACAGCAAGCGATTTTTTGCCGGAACCTAGTTTTTCACTTTCAAAAATATCGAATAATTGGACTTTTTGCAATTTGTCCAGGCCAATCTGCTGCACAATATTTTCCACCTCCTCGTAACGCAGGGATTTTTCCACCACCATGGCAAGATCCCGGGTTACAGGCAATTGTCTTGGCAATTCACGGAATTCTATCTTATTTCCTGATAATTCCTCCAGCAAAAGGTCCCAATTGAAATCAGCAAAAAAAACAGGTTGCCGGATATCGAAACGCTTTAATACNNACCATACCGGCTTCCAGTGCAGGCTGATCCCGGAATGTGGCTTTCAACCCATTTCCCAACTTTTTGTTTTCCAGGGCCCCGAAGGCTCCCGGGCTGATACCCATTAGTTGGAATAAATTGGTGCAGATTCCTTTCAGGTAGTAAAAATCGGAAGGAATACCAGGGGATTTCCAGGATTGCCGCGAGAGATTTCCGGTTATATAAAGACATAGATGATTGGTCTCACTATATTTTCCGACGCCCCTGGCGCCATAAGTTTTGCCAAATTCAAAAAAGCGAAGGTCACTGTTTTTCCGGTTTATATTGTATGCGATTGATTCAAGCCCTGTTTCCAACAAAGAGGGCCGCATTATATTTAATTCAGCGCTCAGGTTATTAATCATTTTCACGGAAGTTTCCAGTTCCTGATCAGTAAAATAAGCACTGTTTGTAATGGAGTTGGTAAAGATCTCGTTAAATCCCTGTCCTGTAAGATAACCAGCAATTTTTTCCTTGAAAAGGGCCTGGTCCCTTTCCGTTTCAACCGAAGGAGAAATGGTTATGGAAGAGGGGATGGGGACGGCATCGTATCCGTCTACCCGCATGATTTCTTCTACCAGGTCAGCAGGCAATTCAATATCAGGCTTGCTATAAGGAGCCCTGACCTTTAATTCATCTCCTTCATCCCTGACGAGTTCAAATCCGAGGCTCAATAGTATTTTTTTCACGATTGCCGGAGCATATTTCTTACCACTGAGCTTTTCAAGATAATGGTAGGTAAGTGGGACAGAGGTCTTTTCTTTTGGCTTCGGATAGACATCGACCAAATCGGAAGCTATTTCGCCGCCCGCCAGCTCTTTAATCAAAAGAGAAGCTCTTTTCAATGCATATACCGTTCCTGAGATATCGACTCCTTTTTCAAAATGAACGGCCGCATCCGTCCGCAGGGCGTGGCGAAAAGAGGTTTTTCTTATGCCGGTCGGGTTAAACCAGGCGCTTTCCAGAAAAATATTTTTGGTGGATTCTTTTATCCCGCTGTTCAACCCGCCGAATACACCGGCCATGCATATGGGCTCCTGCTCGTCGCAGATCATCAGATCTTCTTTGAATAATTTTCTTGGTTTTTCATCCAGGGTAATAAATTTTGTTCCTTCCGGCAGGTTCTTAACTATTATCCTTTTGCCTTTGATCTTTTCTGCATCAAAAGCGTGCAGGGGTTGTCCGAGTTCATGCAGGACAAAATTCGTAGCATCTACGACATTATTTACCGGCCGCACACCAATGGCTTTTAATTTATCAAGTAGCCATGCAGGTGAATCCTTGATGCTGATTCCGGTAATGGTTACTCCTGAATAGCGCTGGCAGTCGGTCTTATTCTCAATGGTTACAGATATGGGAAGTGCATTATTGTCGGTTTTGAAGCCCTCTAAATTTGGTTGGATTACCGTATAGTCCCTCCCATTTTTATCGTGATGGGATAAATAGGCGCATACGTCCCGCGCTATACCCAGATGACACATGGCGTCCATATGGTTGGGTGTTAATCCAATCTCAAATATATAATCTTCGGATAATTGAAAATAATTCGAAACCGGCGCACCAATAACGGCATGAGAAGGCAGGATCAGAATGCCATCATGAGAATCACCCAACCCGATTTCATCTTCTGCACATATCATTCCCTGACTTTCTATACCACGAATCTTGGCAGTTTTCAAACTGAGAGGTTCCCCTTTCAACGGAAAAATGGTGGTACCGGGAATTGCTACTATAACCTTTTGCCCGACTGCTACATTAGCCGCTCCGCAAACTATTTGCAAAGGTTCATTTCTTCCCACATCCAGTTTTGTCAGTTTCAATTTATCAGCATTTGGATGTTTTTCAGACGCAATAACTTCACCCACCACCAGACCCTGTAAACTACCCCTTAG
>PLCH01000475.1:2943-4184 GCA_003135585.1 Chitinophagaceae bacterium | reverse complement strand
TATTAAGTCTGGTCGCCATATATTTTGTATGCAGTTCAAGGACTTTTAGGGTTTTTCAGTCCGACTGTTTGTCCAATTCAGTTCAAAGAAATATTCCCCAAAATAAAAACCTGTTGACGTTTAATTTGAAGAAAACCTCCATTACCGGAAAGTATTAAATTAGGAAATACATGGCAATGAATTTCCATTATGGTTGTACTCTTCTCAACTTTATATTTTGAACAGGTGAAATCAACAAGGGGAATTGCTCGATGGTTAGGTTGGAGGGGTCTAATCCAAATCCTCTTGCTTCTGACAGACTCATTTTTTTAATCCAGAAATGGAATTTCATAATAACCCGTTCATGAAATGGCAATTCGTTATCAAAACTTAAATACTTTTCCAGCACAATGAATTGAAAATCACCAATCGGATCTCCTTTATACGTGCTATCGTAAGTACTGTGAATGATTACTTCTTTATTTTTAATTAATTCTCCAACAACTTTTTGAAACATTAAATTTACCTGAGGCTCAATCCGAAATCCTAAACTGAATTCGACCCGTATTATTTTATTTGGTATTATATGGGTCACCTTATATTCGCACCTGTAAGGCTCATCTGCTGTGTGAATATGTACAAACCAATAAACGTCCGCACGCTTAAGATTTTTACTAAATATTGAATAGATTATTTTGTGCTCAATTTCTTTCGAATTGTCGGAACTGGTCAGGTAAACAAGGTGATTGATGAATTTTTGAACTGACTTATCCTGGCTCAATGACTGCATCATCGATATATAGTTTTCTAAGCGAACCAGTTCAACATAACGGTTTTTAATTTTCTTTGCCCGATACCAGGTATACATCACTCCGATAATTCCAAACTCAAATATTAAAAACATCCATCTTTGCTTGATCTTAGCTACATTGGCAACAAAAAAAGATATTTCAACAGTTAGAAAAATCATTAAAATAAAACTTATTATTATTAAATGCCATTTTCTAACAAACTTCATGTAATAAAACATTAATAAAGTAGTCATCAGCATCGCAATGGTTATAGAAAATCCATAGGCAGCCTCCATATGGCTGGACTCCCTGAAATATAACATTACAGCAATGCATCCTATCCATAGTATCCAGTTTATACTTGGAATATAAATTTGCCCCCTAATATCAGTTGGGAATTTTACGCTGATTTTTGGCCAGAAATTTAGCCGCATGGCTTCATTTATTAACGTGAACGAGCCGCTAATTAAT
>PLCH01000475.1:2708-2928 GCA_003135585.1 Chitinophagaceae bacterium | reverse complement strand
AAGTAAAAGCCATGCACCCTGACCGAAATAGTTGAGAAGCAAAGTGGTTTTTACAAAAATCCAGCTGATTTGGATATTTTTTTTCCCGCAATGTCCTAAATCGGAATACAGAGCTTCCGCCCCGGTGGTACAAAGAAAAATAGCCCCAAGCAGCCAGAATCCGTTTGGGTAATGCATAAGCAAATTATACCCGTAAACGGGATTGATTGCCTTTAATATA
>PLCH01000475.1:0-2687 GCA_003135585.1 Chitinophagaceae bacterium | reverse complement strand
TTGGTTCCAAATTGCTGAAAGAAAAATAAGACAGATATAATAACAACAATAATACTTACTACCAAGGCATTACCTGGTACGATAATGCTTTCTAACCCATTTATTCCATTAAGCCCTTCGATGGCCGAGGAAACAGAAATAGGCGGTGTTATAATTCCGTCCGCCAGTAGCGTGCCGGCCCCTATAACCGCAGGTATGAATAACCAACGACGATAGCGATGCACTAAAGCGAATAGTGAAAAAATACCCCCTTCACCCCTGTTATCCGCCTGAAGAGTTAGAATAATATATTTGAAAGTTGTTTGGAGAGTAAGTGTCCAGAGGACACAAGATATTCCACCATATACCAATTCTTCTGTAATTTGTCGATTTCCAACTATAGACTTGACAACATAAAGTGGTGAAGTTCCAATGTCCCCGTAAATTATTCCTAAAGTAACTAAAAGGCCTGCTAAGGATAATTTATTTATTTGTTTAATCAAAGCAGTATGTATAAGATTGAAGACAAAAGAGTTCAATTTGGGAATAAACAGCAGAGCAATCTGACTTCATGACGATTGATTCTCTGTTGACAATGCCAACGCCGTGCCGGGAGGGCTGAATGGCAGGGGTGAAGTGGCAAGATGCACGTCAGGAGAGGGTTACAGAAGCATAGTAGTTGAAAGCTGGAATTTCAAAGAAAAAAAACCCTTCCATTTTGGTAGGGTTCATTTTCAAAATGAAAAATTTTGCCGGTTTTGAGTGATATGTTTTCACAGACCATTCAATCTGGAAACAGGGATCTGTCTATATGCGGAATTATTCTAATTGCATTTTTATAATACACTTTTTTCAAAACTTCGTCCGGAAGTCCCAGTCCATACATCCTCCAGAAGGCATGGTATTTTTTGTGGTAGGGGAAATACTCATCCTCCGTTTCCAATACCCTGAAATAGGTTCTGTATTCTTCTGGTACCCAGGAATCTTTTCCAAACATTATCCTGTCCTGGTATTTAATAAAGAATTGCCTTGCAGCTTTTGGTTGCCTTCCCAGTTCGGCTATTACGGCCGCGATTTCAGTGTAAACATTAGGAAGTTCATCAAGNNAGGATGCGGGATCTTTGTTTTCTCTTTTCCGATCAGGATGAGTTTTTAACTCCAGCCATCTTTCGTTATACCTGTCCTCCGGTTCCCAGAACGACATGGGATCTGCAGAATGGATGATTACCGGGATTTTCAATTCTCCACATTTTTCCCANNGTCTTTCGTCATCAACTGCAATTCGTTTTCCATGGTTGTCCCTGAAATCCATACCCAGATCTTTATAAATCTTAAGTCCGCTTGCTCCATTTTTTACATCCTGTTCCAGGTCTTTAAGCGTTTTTTCAATCCAACCCGGTTGTCCAAAGCCATGGAATGAAATATTCGTAAAAAGTAAAAACCTGTTGGGATAGTTTTTCTTGATATTATTCAAGGATGCGACCAAATAGGAATTGTCCTGGATATCAAAGGCTCCATTTATCTCTTTATAGCCCCGGCCACTAAGATTGACCATGATTCCGATATTGAGCTGGTTCATTTCCAGAATCAATTCTTTTAGATTTTGACTAGGCATTTCCCACTGATGGTTGTGAACATCAATAAATGGGAATTTCGACCTAACAGTTACATGTTCCGGAACAACTAGTGTGGATTTCGGGTCGTATTTTTCGAAATCCATGATGTTGCTATTTTGAGGCCATGCAAATAAAAAGGACGCAGAAAAAATCAAAGTAAAAACGTATTTCATTTTGGTAACTTTTGAAGATTTTGTTAAAGTGAGTCTCTAAGGTTTGAATAAAACGGGATCGCGAGTTGTACTGTCGATTTTCCCAAAACAAGTTCCGCTGCTCTTTTCCCCATCACCTGGAAATCTGTTGAGATGGTAGTAATTCCATTCTGGATGATCTTTTTTAGGGTCGTTTCGGTGTAGGAAATCACCCCGATCTGTTTGCCAACTTGCAACTTTATTTCGAGGATTTTTTCATTAAGTATTACCAGGTCATTTTCCATAAGGCTTATGTAAACCGTTATTGAATAGCCGAAAATTTTTTATCCTTTTGTTTATGTCCGCCCTAGCTATGAAACAGCCCTTCCCTGGTTTGGAGCTTACAATACCTATTTTTTTCAGATGCTTATAGACTCTTTCCCCGGTGTCTCTGGATATTTCAGGTTCATAACTTAAATCTTTGTCTATCTTGCCCGCTTCAATTCCTTTAAATATGGGATTGGTTAATTGTAAATATTTCGGGGTTATGGAATATTCATCTATTGCGAAGAGTGTATATATATTTGCAGAACCCATTCCCTATTTTAGTCAACAAACCTAATCCTTTATCAGGAAAGTTCAGATCGGACCAATAAAATGCAGTTAACTATTTTATTAGCTCCTGTTAAACCGGACATCCTTATTATTTTTTATGGATAAACCATGGATGCAACCAAGGAAGGGTCCGCTGGCCGGGGTACGTTGAGAAAGTTTTGGCAGAAGTGAAAGAAGACAAAATTTTTTTCCATTTGAAGATTCTCAGGGTCATCCGGACGCAAAGGACCAAAAACAAATGGCAGGCAGCCTTGGGAAATTTAGTGTAGAAAATATCGATTGGAGAAAAATAGATTTATGCACCGGATATTATTGCAAATGGAATGCCTTCAGGACGGTGCATGAC
>PLCH01000095.1 GCA_003135585.1 Chitinophagaceae bacterium | reverse complement strand
ATTTTAGGCGTCTGCCTGGGCCATCAGGCCATAGGAGAGGCATTTGGGGCCAGTCTGCTGAATCTACGCACGGTGTTTCATGGAGTCGCCACCCCAGTGTTTCTTCTCAACAGAACCCATGCTCATAGGAAAAAACTTTTCGAGGATCTTCCCGAAAAATTTGAGGCGGGGCGTTACCATAGCTGGATAATCAGCGATGAGGATTTTCCTCAAGAATTGGAAGTGACTGCGAGAGATGAAAATAATTATATCATGGCTATTCATCATAAAACCTATGATGTGCAGGGAGTGCAATTTCACCCAGAGAGTGTATTAACCCCAAAAGGCGAACAAATCATGAGGAATTGGCTTTCTGAATGATTTGGCAGAAAACAAAAAGTAAATGAAAAGGATACTGCAATATTTATTTGAACACAAAACGCTTCCGCGTATACAGGCAAAGGATGTGCTCATTAATATTTCCAAGGGATTGTACAACGAAAGTGAAATAGCTGCCTTCATCACCGTATTTCTGATGCGCAGCANNAGCATTGTCATCGAGGAACTGCGGGGATTCAGGGATGCCTTGTTGGAATTGTGCGTCCGGGTTGACATGGATGGGTTTGAGTTGATGGATATTGTTGGTACGGGTGGAGACGGGAAGAATACCTTTAATATTTCCACCCTGGCATGTTTTATCGTCGCCGGAACCGGGCAAAAAGTCGCCAAACATGGCAATTATGGGGCTTCCTCCATCAGCGGCGCATCTAATGTAATGGAGCAATTGGGCTATCAATTCAAGAATGGTAAAGACATACTAAAAAAGGAAGTGGAAACTGCTAATATATGCTATCTCCATGCCCCTTTATTCCATCCGGCATTAAAAGCGGTGGGCCCGGTCAGAAAGAACCTGGGAGTGAGAACTTTTTTTAATATGCTAGGTCCCATGGTTAATCCGGCCTTTCCGAATTTTCAGTTGGTGGGTGTTTACAATTTGGAAATGGCCAGAATCTATAATTACCTTTTACAGCAAACAGAAGGCAAATTCACCATCATTCACGGTCTGGACGGATACGATGAAATTTCCCTCACCAACGACACGAAGGTGATTACAAATAAAGGGGAAAGGATTATGACTCCCGAACAATTGGGAAAACGGATGGTAAGCCCTACTGATATTTATGGTGGCAACTCGGTAGAGGAGGCGGCAAAAATATTTGTCCAGATATTGCAAGGCAACGGCAGCTGGGCGCAGAACGCTGTGGTTCTGGCAAATGCAGCTATGGCGTTGCACTGCACGGGCTTGTATCAATCTTATGAGGATGCCTATGGAGCCGCGGTGGAGAGTCTGGAGTCGAATAAGGCTTACCAGGCCTTGCGTAAACTAATAGAAATTCAATGAATAATCAAAACGGAGAACCTAGGTCGGTTTTCCGTTTGAGAAAAGCAATGGGTCTAAAGTGCTCGGCGGTTGACCAGTTAAAACAAGTCAATAACGGCATGTATGAAATAAAAACCATGAATATTTTAGAAAGGATAGTAGAAAATAAAAGAAGGGAGGTTTCAGAAAGAAAAGCAAGAAGGTCTGAAGCCGATTTAGAGCGGTCAGCATTTTTTTTAAGAGAAACTTTTTCATTGAAAAATTTTCTACTGGATGAGAAGCTTACGGGTATTATTGCTGAATTCAAAAGAAAGTCTCCGTCAAGGGGGGTGATCAATGATAAGGCGGATCTCCTGGATGTAACAACTGCCTACGCGAAAAGTGGCGCCTCTGGATTGTCAGTCTTGACCGATGAAACCTTTTTCGGAGGCAGCCAAAAAGATCTGGAAAAAGCCAGGGCAAACCCCATTCCCCTGCTTTGCAAGGATTTTATGCTTGGGGAATACCAGGTTTTAGAAGCAAAAGCTTCCGGGGCAGATGTGGTTTTACTCATAGCCGCCTGTCTTACACCCGTTGAAGTAAAACGGTTGGCTGTCCTTGCAAAAACCTTGAAATTGGAAATTTTACTCGAAATTCATGGTCGCGAAGAGTTATTACATATTTGCGATGAAATTGATGTGGTGGGCGTCAATAACCGGGACCTGAAAACATTTTCTGTTGACGTGAATCGATCCTTAGAATTAAGTAAAATGATTCCTCCAGAAAAAATCATGATTTCGGAAAGCGGAATCAACTCGGTTGCTACCATTCACAGGCTGAAATCATATGGCTTTAAAGGATTCCTGATTGGCGAAAATTTTATGAAGGAAAAAGATCCGGCGATTGCTTTTGCCTCATTTGTTAACCAACTAAAAAATGGTATTACATGAGAGTAAAAGTTTGTGGCATGACCCAGCTCGAACAGGTAAGGAAACTGGATGAAGCAGGAGTGGATTTTGCTGGGTTTATTTTTTACCCAAAATCACCCCGGTTTGTAGGCAAACATTTGAAACCTGCACACTTAAAAAAAGCAAAACTACGCTTGGGCAAGGTAGGCGTTTTTGTAAATGCTCCATACGAAGAGCTGATGAAACAGGTAGATGAATACGGATTGGATATTGTGCAGTTACACGGTGATGAAAAACCCCGTATTTGTGAACAAATAGCGAACTATATCACCTCGATTAAGGTATTCAGGCTGGGTGATGACGATCCAATTGATTGGTTGATCAGGCCCTACCAGGAAGCCTGTGATATGTTTTTGTTTGATACAGAAGGAGCCGGCTATGGGGGAACCGGCAAAAAATTCAATTGGGACCTCCTGAAAAATGCATCCATTGAAAAATTGTTTTTTCTGTGTGGGGGAATTGAGCCGGGCGACATAGATAGGCTAAAGGATTTTTCCCGTGAGCCGGTAGCAAAAAAATTATTTTCCATTGACATAAACAGCAAGTTTGAAACAAGCCCGGGTGTTAAGAATTTGGATAAAATAGAAGTTTTTGTCGATGGATGCAAGAGTTGAATTTTTTTTGATGTCTAAGAAAATCAATAAATCCGTCAAAGGACAAGAACCACCTTCTGAAAAGGGGTCGGCAGGAGGCGGGGAAAAGATTTTTGAAAATCTTGCCTGGAGAGATCTTCCCAATGAACATGGTTATTACGGAAAGTTCGGAGGGGCTTTTATCCCGGAAATGTTGTTTCCAAACGTGGAACAGCTTCGTACCAGGTACCTTGAAATTATCCGCGAACCCTCTTTCCAAAAGGAGTTCCGCACGTTGTTAAAGGATTATGCGGGTCGGCCCACTCCTCTATACCTGGCAAGGCGATTGAGTTCGAAATACAATACCGAAATATTTCTAAAGCGGGAAGACCTTTGCCATACAGGGGCTCATAAGATCAACAATACTATAGGACAAATTCTGGTTGCATTGCGGCTGGGAAAAAGGCGCATTATTGCCGAGACAGGTGCCGGTCAGCANNCCACAGTATGTGCCATGAAGGGGGTAGAATGCATTGTTTATATGGGGGAAAAGGATATTGAAAGGCAGGCTCCCAATGTCGCCCGGATGAAAATGCTTGGTGCAAAGGTAATTCCTGCTAGAAGTGGCAGCAAAACTTTGAAGGATGCCACAAATGAAGCCATCCGGGATTGGATCAATAATCCCGTGGATACCCATTACATTATTGGAAGCGTAGTAGGGCCGCATCCTTATCCGGATATGGTCGCGAGATTTCAGAGTGTGATCAGCGAGGAGATCCGGTCACAGTTATTAGAAAAAACTGGTAATGAATTGCCTACGCACGTCCTCGCCTGCGTAGGAGGTGGTAGCAACGCAGCGGGGGCTTTTTATCATTTTTTGGATGAGGGAGTCGTGGAGTTGATCGGGGTGGAGGCAGCCGGTCAAGGAGTGAACAGCGGAATGAGCGCAGCAACAACCCTTCTTGGAAGAGTAGGGGTATTGCATGGAAGTAAAAGTCTGGTCATGCAGACTGCGGACGGGCAGGTGATAGAGCCCCATAGTATTTCAGCCGGATTGGATTATCCAGGTATCGGTCCTTTGCATGCCTATCTGTACACGACGGGCCGGGCCCGCTTTTTAAATGCCACTGATGAGGAGGCCCTCAAAGCCGCTTTTGAACTAGCCAGGCTGGAAGGTATTATCCCGGCTCTCGAATCAGCACACGCATTGGCTGCTCTCGATCAGTTGCAATTGAATGAAAAGGATACGGTAGTGATTTGCCTAAGTGGAAGAGGGGATAAGGATCTGGCAGCCTATATGAAGGCGATGGAAGAATAGTGAACTCCTATAATACCAAAGATTCCCTGGCTTCGCGATTCCATGTTTGTGCGGGGATCCCGAAATCAGCAGGCGTCTTATTTGTTCCTGATTCTTACAACTGCCGGCATATGATTTTATTAGACTAGGGGACCTGTTGGCCCTTGTTGAAAAAATAAAAAAGCATCTGGATTTTGCGGCTGATTCCTTAAAAAAGAAAGCCATTTAAAAAAAATAAGGACCATGGGCAGAATTGATGAATTATTCAAAAAGAAAAATAAGAATGTCCTGAACGTATATTGTACAGCCGGTTTTCCTGCATTGGATAGCACCCTTGAAGTGATGAAAGCTTTGCAGGAGAACGGTGCCGATATGATCGAACTCGGTATTCCTTATAGCGATCCTTTGGCCGATGGGGATGTTATACAGGCAAGCGGGAATGTTGCCTTAAAAAACGGGATGACTGTTGCCACCCTGTTTGAACAGCTAAAGGGGTTCCGAAAGCTGATTCATACTCCGGTATTATTGATGGGATATGTAAATCCCATACTGCAGTATGGATTTGAAAAGTTTTGTTTCGATGCTGCCTCCGCGGGAGTGGATGGGTTAATCTTGCCTGATTTGCCCATATTTGAATTTGAAAACGAATACGGGATAATTCTTCAAAAATATGGTTTGGATTTTGTTTTTCTAATCACGCCCGAAACATCCCAGGACAGAATTCAGAAATTGGATGAATTAAGCAGCGGATTTTTATATGCAGTATCTTCTTCCTCTACAACCGGGAAAGACAAGAATTTAGCAGCTCAATCGCTCTATTTTAAAAAACTTCAGGCAATGACCCTAAAAAATCCTTTGCTTGTAGGATTTGGAATAAAGGATAAAGCCAGTTTTACCTATGCCAGCGGATTTGCAAATGGGGCGATTATCGGAACCGCATTTATAAAGGCATTGGAAAAAACAAATGATATTCACAAATCAACAAAAGATTTTTTAGATGGGATTCTCAGATAATAACGGGGTTGTTGTCATCCAATATAACGCGGGTAATATCCAATCCGTCTTATTTGCTTTGGAAAGAATTGGCATACAGGCTGTGGTAACGGATAACCACGAAGAAATTAAAAAGGCGGCCAGGGTAATTTTTCCGGGTGTGGGGGAAGCCAGCAGTGCCATGAAATATTTAAAAGAGAGAAAATTAGACGAAGTAATAATAAACCTGCAACAACCTGTACTGGGCATTTGTCTTGGCATGCAGCTGCTTTGTAAATATTCAGAGGAAAACAATACGCGATGCCTTGGCATCTTTGATGAAGAGTCCAAGTATTTTGATTTGTCCCAAGAAAGCGCAAGGGAAGATCGAAATTTTAAGATCCCCCAAATCGGCTGGAATAATATTTATGATTTGAAATCAGATTTGTTCAAGGGAATACCAGAAAATAGTTATTGCTATTTTGTTCATAGTTACTTTGCCGATTTGGGGAAACATACGATTGCCACGACAAATCATGGGAAACAATATAGTTCTGCATTGCAAAAGAATAATTTTTACGGCGTACAGTTTCATCCAGAAAAGAGTGCAGAAGTAGGGGAACGGATTTTGAGGAATTTCACAGAAATCTGAGAACTGGCTAAATCATTATCATGGAAATTATTCCGGCTATAGATATCATTGAAGGAAAATGTGTTCGCCTGACCCAGGGGGATTATTCGCAAAAAAAAGTTTACAATGAACATCCCCTTGAAGTAGCAAAAAAATTTGAGGGTGCAGGTTTGAAAAGATTGCACCTGGTGGATTTGGACGGTGCGAAGTCTGGAGCTATAAGGAATTGGAAGGTTTTGGAAATTATCGCAGGCAGAACCGAACTGGTCATTGATTTTGGGGGAGGAATCAAGACCGGGAACGATGTCGACATCGTTTTTAATTCAGGTGCTGCCATGGCTACGGTAGGAAGCATTGCTGTGAAGGATGAAGAATTGTTTGCTGGCTGGCTCGTCCAATATCGACCGGATAAATTTTTGCTGGGAGCGGATGTAAGAGACGAAAAGATTACGGTGAGCGGCTGGGCGGAAACCACAAATATTCCCGTATATGAGTTTATTCAGAAGTACATCGAAAAAAAATTAGGCGGGGTATTTTGTACGGATATAAGCAAGGATGGTCTGTTGCTTGGGCCTTCCGTCGAATTATATAAAAACATAATTGCCAGATTTCCCGCCTTGCACCTGATTGCCAGTGGAGGCGTGAGCTCAATGGAAGACGTTTATCAACTCCGGGATTTAGGTTGCGGGGGAGTTTTTATAGGCAAAGCAATTTATGAAGGAAGGATAAGTATTTCGGAACTGTCAAATTTTAACAATGGGAATTCATGATTTCTGGGTTTTTGCTTTTGCGAGCCTGATGCTGAATATCACCCCGGGAAACGACATGTTGTATGTAGCCTCCAGAAGTGCAGGCCAGGGTATCCGGGCCGGAATCATTTCTGCTTTGGGTATTATGGCAGGTTGCATGGTGCATATTTTTGCAGCAGTAGTTGGCATCTCGGCAATTATTGCCAGATCGGCCACGGCCTTTGATATTGTTAAATTCGTTGGGGCAGCTTATTTGTTTTATCTGGGAGTAAAATCTATTTTTAATAAAAAAAAATCGTCCTTTCTTAAGGGAGAGAAACTGAAACCTCTTTCTTACAGCAAAATATTTACGCAAGGAGTCCTCACCAATATTCTGAATCCGAAAGTGGCCTTATTTTTTTTAGCTTTTTTACCCCAATTTATTGATATAAAGAATGGCCATCCGCAATGGCAGATCCTGTTTATGGGGATTTGGTTTGATTGTTCCGGCACAGTAGTAAACATTATGGTGGCTGTTTTGTTTGGCAAGATGGGCAATTGGCTGGGTAAGTCTCCCCGCTTTGTTCGTTTGCAGGAAAAAATTACCGGAATAATGCTTGTTGCCNNGGCGTTAACATCCAAAAAATAAACTTGTGCTCACAAGAAGAATTATACCCTGCCTGGACATCAAAAATGGACGAACCGTAAAAGGCATAAACTTTGAGAATATCCGGGATGCGGGGGATCCTGTCGAATTGGGAGCCTTATATGCCCGCGAAGGTGCCGATGAACTGGTGTTTTTGGACATAACAGCCACAAATGAAAATAGGAAAACATTCAGTGAGCTGGTAAAAAGTATTGCACACCAGATTAATATTCCCTTTACGGTGGGTGGAGGAATTTCGACTGTACAGGATGTGAAAACCCTTTTGCAGAATGGCGCAGATAAGATTTCTATAAATACGGCGGCCTATAAAGAACCAGGATTAATAAAAGAGCTTGCCAAGGAATTCGGTAGCCAGTGCGTGGTATTGGCAATTGATACAAAAAAGGAGGCCGATGAGGAGTGGTATGTTTACCTTAACGGGGGCAGGATCAGGACAAATATAAGATGTATTGACTGGGCGAAACTGGGTGTGGAATTAGGAGCAGGCGAAATCTTACTAACCTCCATGAATAACGACGGTATGAAACAAGGTTTTGCCATTGATATCACCCGGAGACTTGCCTCATCCCTGCCCGTCCCTGTGATTGCTTCAGGTGGAGGCGGAACCCTTCAGCATTTTGAAGATGTATTTGAGAATGGAAAGGCTGATGCGGCGCTGGCTGCGAGTATTTTTCATTATAAGGAAATAGCCATTCCGGAATTAAAGGGATATTTGCAGCAACGTCAAATTGCAATTCGGATCTGATGGGCAAATAGGGTAATTGCCATTGGAATCCTATGCATCAGGCTGTTGGATTTAGATAATTGATAACATATGATAAAATATTTTCGCATCGGGAATCAGCTGTTATGGAAGTAGATTTTAAGAAATATGATAATGGCCTTGTGCCTGCAATTATTCAGGATTATTCAACATCAAAAGTGCTGATGCTGGGTTTTATGAATGAGGAGGCGCTTAAAAAAACAAAAGAAGACGGTAAAGTGACTTTTTATAGCCGGTCAAAAAAACGTTTGTGGACAAAGGGGGAGGAGAGTGGTAATTTTTTAATGTTGAAGAGTATCGCAGTCGATTGTGATCAGGATACCCTTCTTATTAAAGCAGAACCGCTCGGCCCGGTTTGCCACACAGGGGCGGATACCTGTTGGAA
>PLCH01000433.1 GCA_003135585.1 Chitinophagaceae bacterium | reverse complement strand
CACCAAAATGCCCCCCTTGGTAAATGCAGCAGAATCGTCAGCTCTGGTTGTCCCCCGTCTGCATCAGGCAGTTGTAAATCTTGGGATTGCTGGCAACTTTGTAATTCTGTCCAAATCAGGAATTACCGATGTATATAAATCTACCANNATTAATGCTGCCGGTCCTCTCCCATGCCGAGTGACTAATGCAAGCATGTTAACCACCTCCATAAGGAATATGCAAACTGCGTACACAGACGCAGCCGGACGCCCCAGGCCGGATGTTTTGAATTTAGGAGCCGGAAATATTGGCGGCAAAACGCTTACTCCTGGTCTGTACAAATGGACGACCGGTGTTACTATACCAAAGAATATTACAATTTCTGGCGGCCCGCTAGATGTCTGGATATTTCAAGTTGCTGGGAATCTTAATATGAGTTCCGCAGTAAAAATTGTCTTGAGCGGAGGTGCACAAGCAAAGCATATTTTCTGGCAGGCATCTGGCGCTGTTACATTAGGTACGACAAGTCATTTTGAGGGGATTGTATTGGGGAAGACAGGTATTAATATGAAGACGGGCGCATCCATAAACGGAAGGATGTTGGCCCAAACTGCGGTTACCCTTCAAATGAATACAGTCACACGGCCAAAATAGAATAATTTTACACAGGAACAATAAATTTGAGAAATCTGAAATTGGGAAGCCGAATGGGCGACCTCATTTTGGATTTTTTTTATTTTTTACTCAATAGAATTGCAAAGTATACCGCGCCCAAGAGAAAAAAGGAGGTGAGTGAAGCCCCGCAATTTTCCAGATATCGGGTTATCGATTTATTAAAAACAAGAAGAATGGGAATAAAGTGACTTTGATAGTTAAGGCCTATTGATTCCGCATTGATTGTACCGGGTTACCGGTAGCAGCTTTAAGGGACTGCCATACTATTGTGGCCAACGCTACACCCAGAGCAATCATTCCCGCTTCTATGAATACTACCGGACCTATAGTAATACGGTAAGCAAAACCCTGCAGCCATTTATTCATCGCCCACCAGCAAAGAGGGATCGCTATAATAATGGAGATGAGTATGAGTTTAATGAAGTCCTTTGAAAGGAGCATCACGATTCCGCTTACTGATGACCCCAACACTTTACGAATGCCTATTTCCTTTGTACGCTGCTGAGCCATGAAGGTCGACAGGCCGAACAAACCAAGGCAGGCAATACATATCGCCAGGCAGGAAAAGAATGTGAACAATTGCCCGAAATGCTGGTCTGCATTGTATTGCGTGCTGAAGGACTCGTCTAGAAAATGATACATGAAAGGACGTTGAGGAACCATCTTTTCCCAGGTTTTTCTCAAGTGCGCAAGTGTGGATGGTAAATTGTCGCCTTTAATGGAAACAGAGATCCGGTTCAGAGAATAAGGATACCCGTACCTTAAGGTCAGCGGTTCAATTGCCTGATGAAGGGAGCGGAAATTGAAATCCTTTACTACACCTATGATGGTTCCGGTTCTTCCCCATTGGGTAAACTTTTTGCCTACTGCATCGCCCGGGCGTACATATCCGTACAACCTCGCCGCCGCCTCATTGATGACCAAGGATTGTGCACTGTCAGTCAGATAGGACCTTGAATACGTTCTGCCTGCGGCAAGTGGTATATGGTAGGTGGGAATGAAATCGAAATCTATTTCGTAAATGAAAGGTATTTGGTTGCTCATTTGTCCATCAGGTGTCTGTATTTGGGTACCCGCATTGGGAAGAAACTCTCCAGGTACGGCGCGGGAAGCGGCTACAGAAACCACACCCGGTTGATCGGCAATAGTTCTTTTTATCCTTTCAATATTTAGCTCCACCTGGTCATCGCCTTCAAAATCCAGGATCACCATCTGGTCTTTTTGAAACCCAAGGTCATGGCGGTTCAGGAATTTCAGTTGGGTGTATACAACGGTGGTTCCGGCGATCAGCGCAATGGACAATGTAAACTGAAAAACAACCAGCGCTTTGCGAAATGAAATGCCCTCACCTGATGGATTGAATTTCCCTTTAAGGACGGCTATGGCCCTGAATCCGGATAAAAACCAGGCAGGATAAATCCCCGCTAAAATTCCGACAACTATTGCAAACACTCCCATACGAACAAACAGAAGGGGAGTGAAGAAATTTGCATATAAAAGGTCCTTCCCCGATAACTTTCCGATCAATGGCATACCTGTATCAGCCAGTAGGAGCCCAATAATCGCAGCTGCCAATGACAACAGTACAGATTCAGAAAGAAATTGCCACATCAGGCTGGAAGGCCTTACACCCAGCACCTTTCGAACCCCTACTTCTTTTGCTCTTTCCAGGGAACGTGCCGTGGAAAGGTTCATAAAATTAATACAGGCAATCAACATAATGAAAACAGCTATACAGGAAAACAAATACACATTCAGTAGGCTTCCTGTAGGGCCCGGTTGTCTGCTCGCAACGGAATGCAGGTAAGCGTTTGTCATCTTTTCAAAAGCGATAGCATACCCTTTGTCTTCGGTATTATGCCTTTTGACAAATGCGGAAGTTTGTGTCTGCATTGATTCGATACTGGTGTTTTTTTTCAGCTGCAGGTAAGTATAAAAATCAACATAGCCCCACATGTCAAAAATATCCGATCTCTGTTTTATTGCTGTGGCCATCGAGATCAGTCCGTTGAACGTGAATTGAGAATTAGGCGGAATATCCTCCATTACGCCGGTGACCAGGTAATTGTCCTGGTTGTCCACACGCAGTGATTGACCGACCGGATTCCCTTTACCGAAGAATTTTTGGGCCACGGTTTTGGTGAGTACAATACTATTGGGAGAAGTCAATGCAGAATGCGGATTTCCAAATATCATTTTCCAACTGAATACATCAAATGCGGTTGAATCCATACAGAGCAGGTTGTCCTGTTGAAAACGTTTTTCGTCTTTTTGCAGCAGCAGACTTACAGGACTCATGAACTGAACCACTTTTTCAATTTCGGGAAAATCGGCCTGCAGGGCTCGCCCTACGGGCGCACAACCCCAAACCTGGAAATCTTCAGGCGTCGGGGCGCCCGGGGCTTCGCCTTTCTGGATACTGCGGAACGTCTGCAATACGCGGTAAATGCGATTGCGTTTGTTATGATATTGATCGTAAGAAAGTTCGTGCTGTACATACAGGGTAATAAGCACGCAGCAAGCCATTCCAATGGCCAGTCCTGTGATATTAATAAAACTGTAAAATTTTCGTTTCAACAGGTTGCGCCAGGCGATCTGAAAAAAGTGACGGATCATTGGTTTGTGATTAGATTACTACAAACGAGCCAAATCTATGCCATTCAGATTATATGCTCAAAGAGAGAAAGCCGAGGCGTCCTGGTGTTCGAAATCGGACAACTGCTGTACGGTAATGGTACAATAAGTCCGTAATTCTTTTATTGGATGACTATTCCTGCTTTAGCTCTTTTAGGATGTTGCAGATTGGCTATGGACGAGAACAGAGACCGCAATATAGAATATATGTGCGGTGCATATGGCGGCCCTGGTTACAAAGGTTTGCAAAATCTTACTGATTATCGAGAAAAAGAATGTAAGGTAATAAAGAGATGGTATCAACGACCAACATCCCCCTTAAAGCTTTTGCCTTTGCTTTCGGATAGAAGGTTCGGATTAGATTTTGAGAGAAATACTCCCATAACATTTTCCAATTTTAAATGAGATCTATGTGANNTTATTGAAAAAATCTGAATTGTCAGAATAATTTTGAATTCTAAATTAAATTTTATGAAAAAGTTATTTGTGATTATTACGATTTTAGTTACTACTTGCACCGCGAGCAGCTATGCACAGAGCAAAACCCCTTCATCTGTTTTAAATTCATTTGAGAGCTCCTTTACTAACTCAGAAAATGCAATCTGGTCCACAGTTAAAGGTTTATACAGGGTAGATTTTATTCTAGATGATCAAAAAGCCTCTGCTTTTTTTAACACGGATGGCAATTTAATTGCTACATCCAGAAATGTTACCCTGCTTCAAATACCTATGTCTCTGAAATCTGATTTGAAAAAAAATTTCTACGACTATGAAGTATCCAGCATTTTTGAAGTCGATAGGGAAGATGGGATTATTTATTATGCAACCATTAAGAATCAAAAAAACGAATTGATGTTGGAATCTACTTCTTCCGGAGATTGGGTTGCAAACAAAAGATAATGTAGAGAAGAAAAAAACCTGTTTAAGAATTGGTTTGAATGGCATATTTCTATATGCATATCAGGAGCGGCTATCCAGTTGCTCCTCTTTTTAATTTCTATGAAACATTTCAAATCAAGAAAGATAAATGTTAGTTTTAGTAAAAGTTAGTATGGAACAAGTAAGGAATATTTGATCACTTGTGATAGCTTTGGGCCAATAGACAATTTTAATTCATCCCGTCTTTGAATAAATTTATAAATACTTATAAAACGGCCAATACAATCCATAAAAC
>PLCH01000054.1:1547-3129 GCA_003135585.1 Chitinophagaceae bacterium | reverse complement strand
TCTTTGGAAGCCGTGAATGTTTTTTTATTTTTATCCGAATGAAAATCCATTTGGATAGCGCATGTATCTATCAGCTTGTAGGTATTGGTAATAATAAAAGGGTATTGCTGAAAGGCTGCGATAAGTTTATCCTGGGATATAAATGTTTCGTCCGCAGAAGCCTGAGACAGGGCTGGTAATTTCGATAATAAACAATTTTTATCAATGGCCCTTAATAATCGGTGAACATTATAAAACGTCTTATTTTGAAAGGTGACGGGTTGGCGAACCACAAATTTTTGCGTATGCTTTTTTAGATCGATCCCGAACAATTTGTTTACCTCAGATGGAAGTACACCGATCCTTTCATTGGAAAATAAAACTTCAGGTGATTTAGAACCCGGTGGGTAAATAACATATCCATCTGCAATATCCGTGAAGAAAGGTCTTTCTGCCGCAATGGAAGGGAATGGGGTTTTATCAAGCAAATGTTGGGATAAGAATTCATTGATCCAGCCAAAACCATTGTTATTGGCGGCAATTAAAATATAAAGCAACTGATCGTCATTCCGGATTTCGCAACCCAGGATAGGTTTGATAGCCTGCTTCAGGCAGAAATCTACAAAGTCCCAGGCATCACAAGTATTGTTGATATTGGTCAATGCCAGCGCAGTTGCTCCATTTTCAACACCTATTCTAACCAGTTCTTCGGTTCCAATGGTGCCATACCGGAAAGAAAAATATGTCTTACAGTTGATATACATTCTTAGCCATTTCCAGGGCTAAGGTAAACGTGATTACTAATATTTTTAGTAATTATCTGCTAAACAATTTAGAACAACCGGACGTAACCTGCGTAATCGGCTATCAAACAATAATTTAGAATCAAAAAATAAATCGCTGCTGCCTATTTAATAGTGGGCCAAAGACCGAAGTTCAAAATTCAATTTCTTACTATAGGAAATCACTGGAATTAACCAGCAATTTTTCATCATGATCCAAAATTCACAAGAAATAAGTAAATTCATTGCCTTATTCAAACCAATAATTATTGCTATATGGAAAATGAATTCTCCAAAAAAATAAACCTGTCAAAAGACTCAGACAAAGAAGGCGAAGCCTCTCTTTTGAAACCCGGGATGAACCGCAGGAAATTCGTAGAAATGGCTGCCACATCTGCCCTGGCCTTTACCATCGTTCCGAGACATGTGCTGGGTGGCAGAAATTACACAGCCCCAAGCGACAAAATCACCATGGCCTATATCGGAATCGGCACGCAGGGCATCCGGGAACTCCTTCCTCTATTGGCGAATGATCAGATAAGGGTGGTCGCAGTTTGTGACCCCAACAAAAATGCAATAGGATACAAAGACTGGGGTAAAGACTACCTTAAAAATGAAGTGAGGAAGGCCATTAAAGACCCCAACTGGAACCCAGGTGGCGACAATACCATTCCCGGAGGCCGCGACAACGGCAAATCAATCGTGGACAATTATTATACTAACAATCATCCCGAATTAAAATATGCCGGCTGTAATTCGTATGCAGACTTCCGCGAACTTTTTGATAAGGAGAAAAGCGTTGATGCTGTCAAAATCATGAC
>PLCH01000054.1:0-1517 GCA_003135585.1 Chitinophagaceae bacterium | reverse complement strand
GGATTCAAACGGGTCTATGGACACCGTGATGTCGTGGATCAACGCAGGAGCTATTGGAACCCTGACAGAAGTGCATAACTGGACCAACCGCCCGGTTTGGCCACAATATCCTACGCTGCCTACAGATACCCCGGCCGTTCCGGATGGATTTGACTGGGATCTCTGGTTGGGGCCCGAAGCGAATCGCCCTTATAGTCCGAATTATACGAATATGGTATTCCGCGGCTGGTACGACTTTGGCGGAGGATCGATGGCAGATATGGGACATTACAGCCTGTGGACAGTATTCAATGCACTGCAATTACAGGCTCCTACCACTATTGAGCCCAACCTGAGCCATGTTTGCGGGATGCATGATCCCGTTCCTTTCCAGATCAAAAATGATTTTTCTTTTCCGATGGCAAGTTCTGTCCGGTTTAAATACGCTGCCAATGGATCCAGACCGCCTGTCGATCTCTGCTGGTACGATGGCGGAATGAGACCCCGGATACCGATTGAACTGTTGGATATGAATAAAGAACTGCCTACGGAAGGAATGATGTTTGTGGGTACCGAGGGAAAAATACTCGCTGGATTTCAAGTACAGAATCCTCAGTTGATCTCAGGAAAAAAATCTGCGATTACCGGCGAGGTAAAGGAAGACAAACGGAGTCAGGTTCAGCAAACTTCAGAAGCCCTGCCTTTATTTGTGAATGCCTGCATGACCGGAAAACAGTACCCCGGAAATTTTTCGGAGGCTGAACATATCACGGAAGCAGTGAATTTATATGGCGTTGCATTGAGAACAGGTAAGCTGTTAAAATATGATGCTGCCACTCAAAATATCACGAACTTGCCGGATGCAAATAAATACCTACTGCGTGAGTACCGGCAGGGCTGGGATCCGTCATCTATATGATTTGTCCACCGGCTATCGTATCAGTAGTACCGTTCCATTTTGTGCCGAAATTTTACCTGTTGGTAGAGTTTCATGGGCAAAATCGCGCTAACCCAAAATAAAAATCCTCGCTCATTTTACCNNATTCCCTTTAGCGTCAAACCATAATATTTTATTCATCATATTATCATCTCCTCCATCAACTTCTTTAAAAGCCTTTTCTGCGGATAACCTGGCATAATCCCTTGCTCTGCCCTTTAATTGGCCAACTGATTTATTCATCTCATTTAAAGGAATATTATTAGTAATGAATTGGTAACTGTAAGATTGCTTTTTATCTCCAAAGCAATCAAACATTGGCAGCGCTGTGGCATCAATCACATTCATAGGCGGGATTCCTAATATCTGTTCAATGGTCCTAACCATGGAAGTTTGATTGTAATTGCTGTGAATCGTTGCATTCAGGATCGAATAAGGGCTTATCACCAGGCAGGTCGTGCGGTAGGAAGAAATATGATCCCATCCCGATTGTGAATCGTCCTCCGTAACAAAAACCACCGTGGAATCCCAAAAACGACTGTGGGTAATGGTTTCAATTATCCTCCCCAGTGCAAGGTCATTATCTGCAACCATCGACTTC
>PLCH01000507.1 GCA_003135585.1 Chitinophagaceae bacterium | reverse complement strand
ATATACGGTTATCCGCTGGCCGGTGCCATAAGTGGACAAAAGAGGCCAGAACAACCCGAGATCTGCCATGGAAGGAATTACCTTTTCTATTCCTGTGATAACAATATGGGTGCGGGGAAAAGAGCAGCATAAACGGGCGTTCCCTTCATTTTCAGTAATAGCTATACCTCCAATGTCTGAAATAATAAAATTTGCACCGGTAATTCCAATCTCCGCCTCAACATATTTTTTCCGCATTTTTTCCCGGGCCACGAGCGTAAGTTCTTCTGGTGATAGATTGGGAGCAGTATGGAGTTTTTCATAAAACAGTTTGGCAACATCCTCCTTACTTTTATGCATTGCCGGTGTTACAATGTGATAGGGAGCTTCATTGTCCAACTGCTGAATATATTCCCCCAGGTCGGTTTCAACGCTTTCAATACCATGTTCTTTTAGGAAATCATTCAATTTGATTTCCTCCGTGACCATGCTTTTGCTTTTCACAATGCTGCGGCAGTTCTTCTCTTTACAAATCGTCAATATTTCATCCAGCGCCTGTTTTGCATCCTCAGCCCAGATTACCTTGCCTCCCCGTTTGGAGAATGCAGATTCAAAATCTTCAAGCTGGGTGTCCAAATTTTCAATAGCCTTCCATTTAACATTCTTGGCCCTTTCGCGCGCAAGGTCGATGTCATCAAATTGCTGCTTTCCAAACGGAACAACTGCGTTGTATTTGCCAATATTAAAATTGATCTTGCGGCGATGATCGATATCACCCGATTTAACAGTACTCTTTGCCAGGAAAGTATCGGCCGTTTCAGTCATGTTCTGTAAGAATTACTTTTTTTTAAAATCGCGGTATCATTTTGAAACGGAAGCCGGAACTGCAACCGCGTATTTTCCGGCATCGAAATGNNTAAAAATCTTCTCCGTATTTTCGGATTAAAGATTCCTTTAGAAATTGGTAGACCGGAACTTTTGATTTTCTTCCAAGCGCGCATCCGGGATCGCACATCCCTTCGCGAGGTTCATAGTTGACATATTCCAGGTTCTCTTTTTTGCTTTTCTTAATTTTGACAGGATAAAGATGACAACTAATCGGCTTCCTCCAAGCCAGCATCCCATCATTAAAAGACTGCTCAATACCACATTTTATTACTCCGCTTTTATCCTTGCACCCATAAGCACACATTTTATTTCCTATGGTGGGAGTTACCCAGCCAAATTCTCTGTCATAAACGTAAAAACCATTTTTTTCAATTTCTTCAATTCCGGCTTTGGTAAGATAGGGCTTTACTTTTTCAAAATTCTCTTTCAGGAAGGCCAACTCTTCTTTCTCCAAAGGAGCCCCTGCATCACCATCTTCGCAACAGCCACCCTTGCAGGCATTCAGATCGCAGACAAACTGCTCTTCGACGATCGAGTCGCTCACCAGAATATTTTCAATCGCAATCACCTTTAATTATTTTAGATCGTTGCAAAGTTAGGAAAATTGAGTTCTAATTCTTCCACTGTAGGGTATTGATGAGATGCTTCATATCTTCCTGAAGAAACTTATTTACGATGCCCAGTGAATCTTCGTTGGGAGTTGCATCAAAATACAAAGCCCCTCTCAAGAAATGCTTGACGGTATCACTGACAAAGAACTGATTGGCAGTGGCTGCATTGCCTCCCACATTAAAAAAAACGCCTGTAATACCTTTCCGGGTCTTGATCAATGAATCATCAATGGAGGTTGCTTTATAAGTATGTTTGTAGGTCAATTTATAAGCATCATCCCTGAGCTTGTCAAAACTATTGTTTCCAACCTGGTAATAGCTGATATATATGCGCGCATGGAATTGTGGAAAGTCGACATTTATCCAGTACGGATTGGGGGGCTTCGCCTCAAAAAAGCTGGTATCCTTCACAACCCTGGAATAAACCGGATATTCAAAAGAATAGGGGTATTCAGGATTATCGAACAACTGGTACTGATGGGCCGGAAAGGATATCCTGAAATAACCTCTTGGCTTGGGGGTATAGATACTATTGCAGGCTAATAACAGACAGGCCGCAAGAAAAATGTAAACAGCAGGAAGAAAAATATTAAACTTATTCAAGACCTCGTATTATTTTTTGTTCATCATTCAACCATTGAATTTGATTGCGACTTTTACTTTCTTTATCCTGCTGCTGTCCGCCTCAAGAACGGTAAATTCAAAATCACCGCAACGGATCACATCGTTTATTTTCGGGATTTCACCAGCCAGTTCCAATAAAAGCCCTGCCAGCGAATCACTGTCGCCCTTTACCTGATCGAAGGTGTTCACCGGGAGGTTCATAGCCTTGCATACATCATTAATCATAGTTCGACCTTCAAATACGTAAGTGCCGTCATCCAGCTTCCTGTTGGCACTTTCGTCTTCATCAAACTCATCTTTAATATCACCGATTATCTCCTCCAGGATATCCTCCAGGGTTACGCTNNCTGGTTCCCCCAAACTCATCCACAACAATAGCAAAGTGAATTCGGTTAGTTTGAAAATCCTTCAAAAGATCTTCTATCATCTTTTGTTCGTGCACAAAATAGGGTGGCCTTAACAGACTATGCCATTCAAAATTATCGGGTTCATTAAGATAGGGTATCAGGTCCTTGGTATGAATCATTCCCAAAATCTCATCCAGACTGTTTTTATATACAGGCAAACGCGAATAGTGAAGCTCCTCTACTTTTCGTTTCAATTCTTCAAAATTTATTCCCGCTTCAATTCCACTTACGTCCAGCCTGGTTTTCATGATCTGTTTTACCGTTATATTTCCAAACTTTATAATGCCTTTAAGAATATTTTTTTCCTCTTCGGTAGCATCGCTGCTGGTGGTAAGGTCTATGGCATGATCCAATTCCTCAAGGCTATAGGCAGCCGATTTTTTACTTCCAAACAAATGTTCCAACTTATCTGATTGACGGACCAGCCAGCTTCCCACTCTTCTGAAAACCAGATAGATGATCTCAACCACACCCGCCGTATAATAGGCAAACTGAAGGTTATTTTGGGAAGCCCAGACCTTCGGCATCACTTCACCGAAAAGAATCAGAACAAAGCTTACCATGATGACTTTGATGATGAATTCAAAAAACCAGAAATTTTGTTTGGAGGGAATTACCTGATCAATCAGATAATTGGACATTATAATGATTCCAATATTGATGAGGCTATTGGCGATAACCAGGGAAGATAACAATGCCTTGGGCTCTTCCAGCAAATTTACAATTCGTTTCCACGCAGTATCCTGTTTGGTTTTAAGTACATTGATATCCCTATTTGTTAATGAAAAAAAGGCAATTTTTGATCCCGAAACAATAAAGGACATAACGAGAAGAAACAAAATCAGAATAACTAAAATAGTAGTGGCCTGTGCATTGATGACCAGCAATAAAGGCAACGGTTTTTCCGCAAATAAAATATTCTTTAAAGGGTGATCCAAAATAATAAGGTTTCGTAATTAATGCTTTCCTAATCAGACAGGCAGGTCACTTAAGGCCTGCCTGTAATATTAAGATCGCAAATTTAGTAATTGTTAGGCTTAAAATGGTAAATCTTCTGACTGTTCTCCCATGGAAGGCGCGTCGGAATTTCCCAGTCCTTCCGTACCCTCATGAGATATGGCAGAATGACCTCCGGCATCGGAACGCTTATCTAACATGATCAGGTTATCCCCCACTACTTCGGTGGCAAATTTTTTATTCCCCTCCTTGTCTTCCCAGCTCCGGGTCCTTAATCTACCTTCAATATATACAAGACTGCCTTTGTGCAGGTACTTTTGTGCCAATTCAGCCAAACCACGCCATAAAACGACGGTATGCCATTCCGTTTGTGAGATCAGTTTACCTGCCCTGTCTTTGAAAGTTTCTGTCGTCGCTAATGAAAATTTTGCAACGCCAATATTACCCTCTAAATATTGAACATCCGGGTCTTTACCTAAATTGCCAATAAGCATTACCCTGTTTACGCCNNAGTTAAATTTTTTCGGGCAAAAAAGATAATTTATTAAGTGCCTGAAAGGGGCAGCTGCGCAGATGAAGGAATTTGCAAATGGACATTAATAAACTTGGGAAAGGGAAAATTCTTTAGTTTTTTCTTTTTTATCAGTTCATATTCTTTTAGCCTTGAAACCTCACCGGATAGACGAATCGTGAGGAAAATGCCTTGAATGGTCTGATGGGTCAGCTGCTGTTTATACATTTTTGATACCTTGGTTACAATGAATTTCTTTTTCCCCAAAACCTTGCGGAGAAATTCTGCAGCCGGTTTTTCCGGTTGGACCAGAGCATCACCGGTTTCCGATAAAACAAATTCGTATAAANNCCGTATATACACTTCTTCTTTTTCATTCTCAATGATGAAATAATAAAACCAGCGATTTTTCCTTTGGATGCTTTTTTCCTTGACCGGCAAAATGCCTACCCAGTTATTTTGCCTGGCCACACAATCCTTGGATTGTATGCATTGATTGCACAAAGGTTGTTGGGGTTTGCAAATCATGGCCCCGAAATCCATAATCGCCTGGTTGTACATACCCGGATGCTTTTTATCCAACAACGATCCTGCCAATTCAGCGTAAAATTTTTTACCACTGTTTGTGTCAGTCGGTGTTGATATTCCGAAATACCTGGCCAGGACTCTTTGAACATTTCCATCAACTACAGCGTAAGGAAGATCAAACGCAAAAGAGGCTATTGCAGCAGCTGTATAGGAACCGATACCTTTCAGCTGCAGGATTTGCTCATAGGATGAGGGAAATTGTCCTTTGAATTGCTTTGAAATCCGTTTTGCTGTTTCAATCAAATTCCTGCAACGGTTATAATAACCCAATCCCTCCCATAATTTGAAGACTTTTTTCGCAGGGGCATGGGCAAGATGATGAACTGTGGGAAATACTTCAATAAATTTCTCGTAATAGCTTCTGCCCTGTTCGACCCTCGTTTGTTGCAAAATTATCTCACTCAACCATATTTTATAAGGATCTTTTTCTCCCTTCCATGGCATCGAGCGAGTATTACCACCCTTATGCCACCTTAATAATCTCTTTGTAAACCCAGGAATCATTAAATTAGCTTAAACCTGTTTATTGCCGGATGACCGTATCTGGCACGAATAGACAAAAAATTTATTCAAATTTCAAAATCAATAATTTAGGCAGTATTTGCAGAACTGGGTAAAATCGCTTATTTTGGAGAAAAACAGGATTCTGTGGAAAGAAGTTGTAGTTTAATTTTTTTGTTATATATTTAAAATCAGAAACTTATAAAATCAGAACCAATGAGAAAGGCAGACCTTGTTAACCAAATTTCGGAAAAAACAGGTATACCTAAGGTTGACGTCCTTGTGACGTTGGAAACCATGTTTAAAGAAGTTAAAGAAACCCTGTCCCGCGGGGAAAATATTTATATTCGCGGATTTGGTAGTTTCATAACCAAGAAACGTGCGGCCAAGATTGGCCGCAATATAAAAAAGAATGTAGCGGTACATATTCCAGAGCACTATATACCTGCCTTTAAACCCGCGAAGGAATTCGTTGCTGAAGTAAAAAAATTACAATCAGTTAAAGAAGATCAGCCAAAGGCCGATGAAGAGATGTAATTNNTGTATTTCTTTGGGCACACTGTTCCTCCTAAAAAAAATAACAGAACCGGCCGGGAAGAAAATCCAGTTCCGGGCAACGAAAAATCCATTGATATCCAGGACATTTTGAAAGCCTCTTCCTCCAGGCTTAGCCCAGATCAAATATCCCACCTAAACAGGCTTGAGAACTCTGTTGGCAGGGGCGACGTCAAAAATCAACAATTAAGGGCTTACCAGCTATTGGCCAGTTTTTGGAAGGATTCGGTCNNCCTACTACACCGGAGAAGCCGCTAAATTGGAAAATTCTGAAAAAAGTCTCACCTTTGCTGCCCAATTATTTTTGGTTAATCTGCGAGGGCAGGATAATCCAGGGCTGAAAAGCTGGATGGCCAGACAGGCTAAAGAGTTGTTTGAAAGGGCATTGCAAGTGAATCCCCGGAGTGATTCTTCCAAAATCGGGCTCGGTGCGACCTATATATTTGGAAGCACCTCTAATCCGCAGGAAGTCATGCAGGGTATCCAGCAA